>CADAEX010000059.1 GCA_902787125.1 uncultured Spirochaetaceae bacterium | reverse complement strand
CGTTAAGATCAAAGCTGTTCAGGCAGTGATTCCTGAGGATTCAAATATCATCGTGGGACAGTCCCATTTCATCAAGACTGTGGAGGACCTGGAGGAGATCATTGTCTCTGCAGTGCCCGGCATCCAGTACGGACTGGCCTTCAATGAGGCATCAGGTCCTTGTCTGGTCCGCACCGGCGGCAACGAGCCTTCACTGGTGGAGGCAGCCAAGGAGAATGCACTGGCAACCAAAGCTGGCCACACCTTCTACCTGCTTATCAAGAAGGCATTCCCAATCAATATCCTTAAGCAGATCCAGGCCTGCGGCGAAGTGGTGAACATCTATGCCGCAACTGCAAACCCGCTGCAGATTGTGCTTGCTGAATCGGAGCAGGGCAATGGTATCCTGGGTGTCATCGATGGATTTGCACCTAAGGGCGTTGAGGGCGATGCAGACAAGAAAGACCGGAAGGATATGCTGCGCCTGTTCGGATATAAGTTCTGAAAAAAGGAGAGCCTGAAAGCTCTCCTTTTTTATACCCAACCCTTAGAAACCAGATAGGTTTCTGGGCTCTGGATAATCATATCTTTTACTTTATAATCTTTGATATTCCTGGTGATAAGTGTACCCAGCCGATGTTGCTGTGCAGTATAATACTGTACAGCATCTTCCAGGTCAGAAAAGTCAGATAAACATGCTAAATCAATTATTTTCTCATCAGCATCAATCACATGGATAAGCAGCCTGAGACGCATCAGGGCTTTCTTAGCCTCTGCTATACCCAGATGTTTACGCAGTATATAAAAGGCATTGATAAATACACTGGGGGAGGTATAGAGGATTATCTTCTTCATCTCGGCAAATGTAAAAAGAAGTGCGGCAAAATGAAAATATGGTGTCCGCTGAGTCAGCAGATCCAAGATGACATCTGTATCAACAAAGGCTCTATTCATATTTTTCTTCCAGATGTTTTATGAATTCAGCATCATCAGCCTCATGGGTGTCTGGAATTATTCCAGCAAGGCTTTCAACAATAGGACTGTAACGATGTTCCTGCTTCTGTGTGGCTGTCAGCTGGGTGAAAAAAGTCTCCACTAATGCGGATAAGGAGAGGTCCTGCTGGGCTGCATACTGTTTTGCCCGGGCAATAGTATCGGTATCAAGTAGTAATGTAAGTTTTGAATCTGTCCTGACATTCATACGTATAGAATATTAAAAATTATACGTATTGTCAAGTTTTTTCTCAATCTTTCTTTCTGCTGAAGATGCACAGTCCGGCGAAGGCCAGCAGAGCATTCAGAAGAAGAATCTCAAAACCGAAGGTGTAGCCGAACAGAAGCTCCTTTGAGTAGCAGTTTATCAGATAGCTTGCCACTGGCGATATGACTGATATGAACGGGACTGCCTTGTCATAAACCCTGCGGTTTTTCATCAGCATGCCGAAACAGAACAAAGCAAGGAGCGGGCCATAGGTGTACCCTGCGATCATAAAAATTGTGGAGATCAGGGCATCGGAATGGAACGGTCTGAACCCAACGATTATGATGAAGAAGCAGGTGGTGAATATCACATGCATCATCTTGCGGAGCTTCACCTTCTTTTCCTCGGAAAGATCCTTGCGCTTCTCAAAGCCGATTACATCCACACAGAATGATGTGGTGAGGGCTGCAATTGTGCCGTCTGCGCTGGAATAACCGGCCGCCACAAGACCAATCATGAACAGGATGGAAGTGACCGAGCCGGCCGACAGTGCAATGGTTGAGAAGATGGCATCAGATTTCTGAGGAAGGACGATATGATTATTATCAGCATAGGCGAGGAGCAGTATTCCCAGCCCCAGGAAAAGGGCATTGATGAGGACAAACAGTGTGGCGGTGATAGACATGTTTTTCTGGGATTCCCGTGCGTTCCGGCAGGAGAGGTTCTTCTGCATCATATCCTGATCAAGTCCTGTCATGGTGATGGTAAGGCAGATACCTGATGCAAGCTGTTTCCAGAAGAAGGTGGCAGATCGCCAGTCGCTGTCATATATTCTCATCTTTCCGGCTGCTCCTGCTTTTCTGAATGCCTCAGCGAAGGATGATCCAAGCCCTGTCTTAAGGAGATATAAAATTCCTGCTATGGCAAGGAGCATGCAGGTTGTCTGGAGCACATCGGTCCACACCACTGTCTTGATTCCACCACGGAATGTATATAAAAGGATGAGGAACAGGATGATTGCAGCCAGAACCCAGAAAGGAAGACCTGATTCCTTAAATGCAGATTCGTATAGTATGAATACCACGATATAGAGCCGCAGGGCTGAGCCGATAAGCCTTGAGAGCATGAAGAGGAACGCTCCTGTGGTCTGGGTCCTGGCACCGAACCTCTCTCCAAGATAACTGTAGATGGAAGTAAGATGCAGCCTGTAATACAGAGGAATCAAAATAAGGGCGATTATGAGGAATCCGATGAAATTTCCTGTCACCACCCCAAGATAGGTGAACTGGCTCTGCCGGACATATCCAGGGACAGACATGAATGTGACCCCTGAAAGGAGGGTTCCTATCATTCCATAGGCTACAGCCATCCAAGGAGCCCTGTGGTTTCCTGTGAAATAAGCTTCATTGGAGTTTTCTTTGCCGGATACCAGACGTGATACCACAAGCAGCAGGAGAAAGTAGGAAAGCATCAGTACACTTATTAACAGAATAGACAAATGACATCCCTCCTTTTCAGACAGTATAATACATTTTTTATAATTGTCAAAAAACAACTATTGACTTTATATGGAAATCTGCCGTATATTAATAGTGTATAAAGAGTTTTTTGAAAACATATCCTTAGACAAAAGGAGGTAAAGCGAATGATGAATGCATTCCTTATGCCAGCGCCTGAAATGATGAAGATTACAGGACGCGCAGTATTAGTGATGGCAGCAGTGCTCGCGGTTGCAACAGCAGCTCACTGCTTGGGTTTCTGAAAATTGGGAGAACGAACCGAAAGGTTCGCTTTTTTTTTGCCCAGAGCCTTTCAGCGGCACTGAGCAATAGTCTTTCTTATTCCAGCTAAAAGTTCATCGTAATTGTGGGCAACACCGATGGTGGGGTTCTCGTCCACAATCCTCTGTGGAGGACAGAAGAGCATTCCCCCGTCAGCCTCTTTGATCATGGAGAGGTCGTTGTAGGAATCGCCGGAGGCAAACACCTTCAGGTTCATGGAGTGGAAGCCTTCCACCGCATGCTTCTTCCCATCCTTCTGGCGCAGCTTGTAGCCGGTTATCATATTCTTGTCATCCACAATCAGTGTGTTGCAGAAAATTGTAGGCCAGTTGAGCTGCTTCATAAGTGGCTGTGCAAACTGGTCGAAGGTGTCGGAGAGGATCACTGCCTGAGTGAAGGAACGGAGCTCGTCCATGAATGCCTTGGCGCCCTCCAGCGGCTTCATTGTGGCAATCACGTCCTGGATATCCTTGAGTGTAAGGCCATGCTCCTTGAGAATCTCGATTCTTCCTTTCATAAGAACATCATAGTCAGGGATGTCGCGGGTGGTGAGCCTGAGCTTCTCAATCCCGGTCTTCTCGGCTACATTGATCCAGATTTCAGGTACTAAAACTCCCTCAAGGTCAAGGCAAACAACAAACATCTTCTCTCTCCGTATTAAAAGTGTATAGTCAATATATTTTTTGTTAATAAAAATATCAATACAAGTATTGAAAAAACCTTGCAGAATTTGTATTATTTTGCGAATAAAGGAAATAATTATGGATCTTGAGAAAAAATTAAGAAACATCGGTATCAGTGCGCATATCGATTCCGGAAAGACAACTCTTTCTGAGCGTATCCTCTTCTATTGCAACAAGATACACGCAATCCACGAGGTGCATGGAAAGGACGGCGTAGGTGCCACCATGGACTCCATGGAGCTGGAGCGTGAGAGAGGAATCACCATTGCATCTGCAGCAACCAACGTAGTATGGAAAGGTACCCCTATCAACGTAATCGACACCCCGGGCCACGTAGACTTCACTGTAGAGGTTGAGCGTTCCCTCAGAGTACTGGATGGAGCTATCCTGGTCCTCTGTTCTGTAGGTGGTGTTCAGTCACAGTCTATCACAGTAGACCGTCAGCTCAAGCGGTACAAGGTTCCACGCCTGGCATTCGTGAACAAGTGCGACAGAACCGGTGCAAACCCATACAAGGTTAAGGAGCAGCTCCACGACAAGCTGGGCCTCAACTCTGTGCTCATGCAGATTCCAATAGGACTTGAGGACAAGCTTGAGGGTGTTGTTGACCTGGTGAAGATGAAAGCTATCTACTTCCGGGGAGACAACGGTCTTGATGTTGTTGAGGAAGATATTCCTGCAGACCTTAAGGACGAGGCAGAGGAGAAGCGTGAGCTTATGCTTGATGCTGCATCCATGTTCTCTGACGAGCTTGCAGAAGCATACCTTAACGGCGAGGAGATTCCACAGGATATGATCCACGATGCAGTGCGCAAAGGTGTTCTGGCTCGGGAACTGGTTCCTGTATTCATGGGATCCGCATATAAGAATAAGGGTATTCAGCCTCTTCTGGACGCAGTAGTGCGCTATCTGCCTGCACCAGAGGATGTTGAGAACACAGCCCTTGACCTGGACGACAACGAGAAGGAGATCATTCTCAAGTCAGATCCAAGGATGCCAACTGTAGCCCTTGCATTCAAGCTTGAGGACGGACAGTATGGACAGCTTACATACATCAGAATCTATCAGGGTGTGATCAAGAAAGGCGACGAGCTTTATAACACAAGATCCAAGAAAAAATTCAAGGTCGGACGTCTTATCAGGATGCACGCTTCCACTATGGAGGATATCAGCGAAGGCGGCTGCGGAGACATCGTGGCACTGTTCGGTGTTGACTGCGCTTCCGGTGACACATTCTGTAATCCATCCCTGAACTACTCCATGACATCCATGTATGTTCCAGACGCAGTAATCTCCCTCTCCATCAAACCGGTGGACAAGAAGGCTGCAGACAACATGGCAAAGGCTATCAACCGGTTCACCAAGGAAGACCCTACATTCCGCTGCTATGTGGATGAGGAGTCCAACGAGACCATCATCTCCGGTATGGGCGAGCTTCACCTTGATGTATATGTAGAGAGAATGAAGAGAGAGTATAAGGCCGAGGTCACCACAGGTGCGCCTCAGGTTGCTTACCGCGAGACTATCACCAAGCGGGCAGATTTCGAGTACACACATAAGAAGCAGTCCGGTGGTTCAGGTCAGTATGGTAAGGTATGCGGATTCATCGAGCCGCTTACAGAAGAGGGCAAGAACTATGAATTCGTCAACGAGGTAAAAGGTGGTAAGATTCCTACCGAGTACATTCCTGCTGTTGACAAAGGTTTCCAGGCTTCCCTTGCAAAAGGTCAGCTGATCAAGTTCCCTGTTGTTGGCGTCAAGGTTACTGTGAACGACGGTCAGTCCCATCCTGTGGACTCCTCCGATATGGCATTCCAGCTTGCTGCTATGGGCGCATTCAAGGAAGCTTATATGAAGGCTGCACCTGAGATCATGGAGCCTATCATGAAGGTTTCTGTGGAAGGTCCTACCGAGTTCCAGGGCAATATCTTCGCCAGCATCAACCAGCGGCGCGGTATGATTGTATCATCAGTCGAGGACGGCGCTATCTGCCATGTGGATGCAGAGGTTCCACTCTCCGAGATGTTCGGATATTCAACAGTTCTCCGTTCCCTTACTCAGGGAAAGGCTGAGTTCACCATGGAATTCCAGAAGTATGGAAAGGTTCCAAAGTCTGTTTCTGACGAGCTTATCAAGAAGTATCAGGAACAGAATAAAAAATAAGGAGAAGAGCTATGGATAAATCAAAACTTACAAGCAAAAGCCCGCTGCGTGTTCTTGAAGAGAGCGTGAAGGGGGGACTGGATAAAGGCAAGGTTACTGTCATCGCGTCCAAGAAGGGTGTTGGAAAGACAGCATGTCTTGTTCATATTGCCATCGAGAAGCTGCTTGAGGGAAAGCAGGTGCTCCATGTCTCATTCTCCAAGCGCACCGACTATATCATCAGCTGGTACGAGGATCTTTTCAACGAGCTGGCAGCTGCCAAGAAGGTTGAGAATGTGGCAGAGCTCAGGGAAGAGGTCATGAAGAACCGTGTCATCATGAGCTTTGTTCAGGACGGAATTGTTGACAAGCAGATCCTGGCAAGCCTTGAGGCAATGATCGGACCGGGCAACTTCAAGGCCGACACCATCATCGTGGACGGCTACAACTTCCAGAAGGCAACCAAGGCAGACCTGGACCTTCTCAAGGATTTTGCAAAGAAGATGAATGTGGAGATCTGGATCAGCGCATCACTTAAAGCAGACGATGTCATCTTCGATGCCAACGACTTCCCGGTTGAGCTTACAAAGTTCAAGGATGATGTGGATATCATCATATCTCTGCGGTTCAAGAACGATGTGATCCAGATGAAGGTTGTCAAGGACGAGGGCGGCGATGTTAAAGATGATATCAAGCTGATGCTGGATGCCAAGACTCTCCTGATCGCTGAGAAATAATTTTAAAACTATGATATGAGAAAGGCACTCCAGTTTGGGGTGCCTTTTTTTATGGAGTAGTGATGAAGCTACTTTTATGCATTTTATGTATATTTATACTTTGGGCAAATTTTGCCTTTTGTGATGAAAATTTTTATAAAAAAGAGATAAATTCTGCAATTTTTAACAAAATTAAGGGAAAATCGTACAAAGACAACTGTACGATACCTCTCTCTGAACTCAATTTTATACATATTCTGCATATTGATGTGGAAGGGTACAAAGTATTCAAGGACTA
>CADAEX010000058.1 GCA_902787125.1 uncultured Spirochaetaceae bacterium | reverse complement strand
GCTTATCAGCCTGGTCTTTCCTCTGACTATCTTCTCCACCGCGTCAGGTATTGAATACAAATCCCTGTTGCCCACAAAACCGTCTGCCTCGGTCATCTCGTCAGACAGCTCCTTTCCATACCGCTGGGCAAGGCATCCTGCCGCAATCACAATCTTATCCGGATAGCTGCTCCTGCAGTTGAGGATAGTGTTTATGGATTCCTCTTTTGCATCATTTATGAAACCGCAGGTGTTGACGATCACAACCTCTGCATCCTCCAGGGAGGTATACTTCCATCCTTTCTGCTCCATGAGTGCAAGGACAGTCTCCCCATCCACCTGGTTCTTGGAACAGCCCAGGTTAACGATATAAAAAGTTTTTTCCAAGGTTCACCTCAGTGCATTGAAACAATTGAAAGATTGAAGGATCTGTCTTGAGTCTCTTCCCAGCCTATCTTCTCGGATGTCACATCACCCTTGCTGCCCAGTGCGATTTCTGCATCGCCTATAAGAATCTTGGCATGACCTGCGTTGGAAAGCCATACCCTTACCTCCTCTGCCACATCAAGATGCACCTGGTCGCCGGCCTTATAATAATTCTCTACGCTTTTATCAGTGTCGGCCTGATACCGGAACATGCATGGCCCGCTGAAGCTGACCTCCATGGCAAAGTTCCGTTTTACAGGAGAGGCAAGGATTGTCACCCTACCTTTGTCATGCATTATGACAGACTCTGGCTTGGGAGCAATGGAAACAGCAGGAAGCGGAGGCGGCACAGGAGCCTCGATAGCCCGGTCTATCCTGATTATGGCAGTTCTGGCTCCAGTATTCACATCCTTAAGGGAAACCTTGACATCATTCCTGGAATCTCCGTCCAGATCCAGAAGCTTCTCCTGGGAAGGGGCCAGAGTCACATTGCCCCCTTTGGTCCCAAGCACCACAGATTCCCCCACCGATCTGCATACAATCTCGGAAGAGTTATCCCCCATCTGCACCTGCACAATATCGTTCTCGGAGAATGAGCGCTCAAACAGCACCTCGTTCATCACATACACATTTGCCTTCTGCTCTTCTTGGGCCACCGGCTCAGGAGCAGCTTCCTGTCCATTCCTGCCGGCAAAGATAAACAGTACTGCCGCTGTAACTATCAGAAGAATGACAATAATCAGCATCAGGGGAGCTCTGTTTTTCTTCTCAGTCCTTATGACGGTCGCTTTATGTTTAGGAGCAGGAGCAGATTTCTCATTCTGGGGTATCCCCCGGAACATTGCGGTAAGATGGCCGCTGTCAAGCTTATAGTAACGTGCAAGGGTGCCGATGAATCCGGCGCAGTAGGCCTCTCCAGGCAGATCCTGGAACCTGTTCTCCTCGATAGCCTGGATATAGCTTGGCAGAATATGGGTGTCAGATGAGACCTGATCCGGAGAAAGCTTTTTCTCCTCTCTGGCAGCTTTAAGAATTGCCCCTACAGAATCCATAGATCACTCCGCTTCGAAAAGAAAGTTCTCAAACACATTGGCACTGGCCGGGGAATCATATTCGAATCTGGTATCGGGAATACCTTCGTTGGTCCTTATATCGGTGAAGTCAAACTGCATCTCGGTATAATCGGCAGTCACACAGACCATGCGCCGGATAAGGTTGTCCTCCCCCACAGACATGATAAGCTGGCGGAAACCCTCATCTGCAGTCCTCCATACAAACTTGAGCTTTTTGACCATCTCTGTGCTCCCCTCATCAAGAGGCACAAAATCGGGGCTCTCAAGATATGACACAATATAGTTCCTCTTAAGGATCCTGAGCCCTTCCCTGCTTGCCATGCCGGCACCTGAGACACCGCCTTTCTTCTTAAGCTTCTGCTGCATGATGACACGGTATTTAGGGATATAGATGACCAGTTTCTCCTTGTCCACCACCAGCACCTGCTCCTTGGGATTGCTGAAGTTGATTCTCAGAAGGGAGGGAGTTTTATAATATATGATTCCAGTCATCTTCTCCTTGCCCTTGGTTATGGTTACATTTGCCTCGTAATCTTCGATTGAGCCATACTGGGCAGAGACAAAATTAAGGTATTCGTTTGCTGTTACAATCCTCTCCTGAGCAGCAGAGAACAGAACCGGAAATATAATAAGACAGATAATTATATAAAACTTTTTCACATATATTAGTTTATTCATAGAATATGGTTTGTCAAGGTTAGAGCCGAAAGTTCCTGCTCCGAAAGCTCCCTGTAGCCGCCCCTCTCAAGGGCAGGATCCAAAGCCAGTTTATTCATCCTGATCCGCTTGAGATATACGACTCTGTTACCCAGGGCGGCAAATATCCGTTTGACCTCATGATATAAACCTTCATAGATAGTGAGACAGCATGTGCTGCCGCTTTCCCATTCAAGCTCTCCACCGCGGCACACAGCCCCGGGCTCGTGATCCTCCGGCGGTATCTCAACACCGGAAGCAACTGCTTCGGCATACTGCTTCTGAACAGCCTCTGATACCTCTGTTTCCAGCCGCACAAAATAGGTCTTCGGGACATGGTGCTTCGGAGATGTAAGTCTATGGTTCAGCTCTCCGTCGGTGGTAAGAATAAGAAGTCCCTCGGTATCCAGATCCAGGCGGCCTACAATACTCAGTTCCCCACCAAGCCGTCTGCTCCTGTCTGTTTTGGAAAGCAGGTCAAACACTGTTGAGTGGGCACCCCCCTTGGCCGAGCAGACACAACCTGCAGGCTTGTTCATCATGTAATAAACATGGACTGCAACATCCAGAATCTGCCCGTCAACAGCAACTTTGTCACAGGAAAGCTTCACATGCATATCTGCCCGCTCTGCCGGCACCCCGTTCACAGTCACTGCACCGGAACGCACCAGGGCCTTGACGTCGCTGCGGGTGCCATATCCGCTGTTTGCCAGAAGCCGGTCAAGCCTTACCTGATCCTTTGTCTTTTCCATGCTTTTACTATATCACATCCCTTTGGCAGTTGACAGTTTATTTTTTTAAACTTACAATTTTTGAATGGCCTTGTCAGAAGAAAAACCTATTATAGTCCAGAGCGACGGTACAATACTGCTGGATGTCCACTCAAGCAATTTCGAGGCAGCCAGGGATGATATCTCTGTCTTTGCGGAACTGGAGAAGTCTCCGGAGCATATACACACCTATTCTATCTCTCCTATCTCCCTATGGAACGCCGCATCGGCCGGAATTCCTACAGATCAGGTGATTAAAAGGCTCAAGAAATGGTCCAGGTTCGCCATACCTGAGAATGTCCTGTTCCAGATCGAGGACAGCGGTTCCCTGTTCGGCAAGCTTGTGCTGGTGGAGACAGACAGCCCCGACACTCTCCTGCTCAAGGTTGAGAACATAATACTGTATAACTCTCTCCTTGCAGTCAAGAAGCTGGAGAAGCTGCTCATGCCTGCCCCCGGGGAGAATGGATTCTTTGTAAGGACTCTGGACCGGGGCACTGTAAAGCAGGAGCTTATAAACCTGGGCTATCCTGTAAAGGACAACATCCCCCTCCGGGCCGGGGAACCTATGGAGTTCAAGCTCCGGGAAACCACAGCAGGGGGCAAGAAACTTGTAATAAGAGATTACCAGATAGAGGCTGCCAACGCATTCTACGGCAAGGGTGCCCCGGGCAACGGCTATGGCACTGTAGTAATGGCCTGCGGCTCCGGAAAGACCCTGGTGGGAATGAAGATAATGGAGCTTATGCAGACCCAGACCCTGATACTCACCACTAATATAGCCGCAGTGCATCAGTGGATGGAGGAGCTTCTGGACAAGTCTTTCGTAAAGAGAGAGGATATCGGGGAATACAGCGGCGAGAAGAAGGAGATAAAGCCTATCACTGTGGCAACCTACCAGATTCTTACCTGGCGGCCTGATAAAAAGGAGCATTTCCCCCACTTCGAGATATTCAAGAAAAACAGGTGGGGACTGATTATTTATGACGAGGTCCATCTGCTCCCTGCCCCGGTGTTCAGAATCACGGCAGAGATCCAGGCTATAAGCAGGGTCGGTCTTACCGCCACACTAATCCGGGAGGATGGAAGGGAAAAGGATCTGTTCTCCCTGGTGGGGCCCAAGAAATATGACAGCCCCTGGAAAGATCTCCAGGCCAAAGGGTGGATTGCAGATGCATCGTGTCACGAGATCCGGGTGGAGCTGCCCGAGGATATAAAAGTCCCCTACTCCATGGCAGGCAAGAGGGACAAGTTCCGTCTGGCATCGGAGAATCCCCGGAAGCTGCCTATAATCAAGGAACTGATAGATAACCATCCCGATGATTATATCCTTATCATAGGGCAGTATCTGTCCCAGCTGAAAGAGGTGAAGAAGATGCTGGATGTCCCCATCATCACAGGGCAGACACCCAATAAGACCAGAGAGGAGATCTATAACAGGTTCCGCCGGGGAGAGGAACGGGTGATAATTGTTTCCAAGGTGGCAAACTTTGCCATAGACCTGCCGGACGCATCCATGGCAATCCAGATCTCGGGAAGCTTCGGTTCACGGCAGGAGGAGGCCCAGAGGCTTGGAAGAATACTGAGGCCCAAGGAGAGGAACTCCACATTCTACACCCTTACATCAAGGTTCACAGTGGAGGAGGAATTCTCTGCAAACAGGCAGAAATTCCTTACAGAACAGGGATATCGTTATCTTATAGAAAGCCGATGATTACTCAGGTTTCCGCTCTATCTTGGCACCCAGGCTCTTTAGCTTTGCGGCCAGGTTCTCGTAGCCCCGCTCAATCTGGTAGATGTTGTGGATAGTGCTCTTGCCCTCTGCACACAATGCCGCAATAACCATTGCCATACCAGCCCGGACATCAGGAGAAACCATATCGGAGCCCTTAAGGGAAGCAGGACCGCTGACAACAGCCCGGTGAGGGTCGCACAGCACAATCTTAGCACCCATGCCTACAAGCTTATCCACAAAGAACATCCTGGACTCGAACATCTTCTCGTGAATCAGCACAGTACCGCTGACCTGAGTTGCCACAACAGTGATAATACTGGTCAGATCAGGAGGGAATCCAGGCCATGGAGCATCATCTATGGATGGAATCTGGTCTCCCATATCAAGCTTGACCCGCAGCTCCTGCCGAGGCCGCACAAGGATTGAGTTTCCGCTGGTCTCCCAGTTTATTCCAAGTTTGCCGAATGCTATTTTTGCCATACGCAGGTTCTTTGGCTCTGCGTCAATAATTTCAAGCTTGCTGTGAGTTACGGCAGCAAGACCTATATAGGATCCCACCTCCATGAAGTCAGAGCCTATGCGGAACTGTGTCCCGTGGAGTTTAGGCACCCCCTTGATCCTGAGTATGTTGGAGCCGATTCCTTCAATTTTGGCACCCATGGAGACCAGCATGTTGCAAAGATCCTGCACATGGGGCTCGGAAGCAGCATTCTGGATCACAGTCTGTCCCTCGGCCAGCACTGCAGTCATTATTGCATTCTCGGTAGCAGTTACAGAAGCCTCGTCCAGGAACAGGTCCACACCTACCAGCTTGTTGGCAGTCACCTTGTATACACCGTCAGAAGAAACCCTGGCTCCAAGCTCGGAAAATGCAAGGAAGTGGGTATCAAGTCTTCTGTGTCCAATCACATCACCTCCCGGAGGGGGGAATGTGACACTGCCGGTTCTGGCCAGAAGAGGTCCTGCAAACAGGATAGATGCCCTTATAGCCTTGGCCTCGGCAGCCGGAATCTCGGCTTTCTTTATATCTGTAGTCTTGATGGAATATTTATTGGTGCCAAGCCAGGTCACTTTGGAACCCAGCTGCTTGAGAATCCTTACCATCACAGAGACATCCTCGATCTCGGGAATATTCTCCAAGATGACTTCCTCGTCAGTAAGCAGTGCTGCGGCAAGACATGGAAGCGCCGCATTCTTGTTTCCACTTGCCTTGATCTTACCTTTCAGCGGATAAGAACCCTCAATTTCATATTTATCCATATTATCACCTTACAATGGTAAAAACAGGCTGTCAAGCCAGCAGAATCTGGCCATACTGCCCGTCAAATCCATATTTTATCCTGAACCTGTTCTCCTTGACAGTCCTTATTCCTTCTGCAACCACATCCGGAATCCCTTGGAGAGCCACTTCGCCATCCTGGAACCACAGGTTGCTCTCTGTCCCCACCTGGGCTGTGATCTTAATATAAAGGTCAGCCGCCTTCTTGGAGCCGGCACCGCAGCCTAAGCTGGCAGCAATTATCTCGATAAGAGGCATCTGGTATACAAACTCCTGCTTCCGTGCCGCAAGCCCGGTGGAGATGCGCTTTATCCGCTGCCGCACCCCTTCCACAAAGGGCTTGCCGCACAGGGGACAGACTGCCGGCGGATTATCCAGATACCAAACCTCCTGACCGTTATGGCCGGGTCTGTCCCCTCGGTGTCCTGTCAGGTAGTAGCGCCCCTCGAAAGGAGGGAACTCCGCAGTCTTAAGCACCCTCTTGGCCTGCAAAGCAGACAGGACACCGGAAGCAGACTCCTCCTGCATATCCAGAAGGGTAAACTCCCGACCCAACCTGTTGAAGGCGGCAGAGTGGGCATCGCTTGAGGAAACAAGGGGCACATCCAGGCCGCCGGCTACCGCCGCCAGCATCTCCGGGTCGGCGCTTAAGCCAGTCTCCAGGGCGTCTATGCAGGAGGAGGCCGCACCCCATATTTCGGTTACCGAATCCACCGGGTTCTTCCCACCCAGAATCCCCTCGGGAGTCACCACATGGGCGGGAACTATGCCAACCCTTGCCTTTTTCTTCATCTCTATAAAGAAATCCTGCATCTCTATATAGCTTTCAAACTTTACAAATGGCCGGCCTATTCCCAGCTTGGAACCCTTCTTCTCCATCATGGTCCGGACTGCATAGACACTCTCCATGTCTCCGAAGAGTATCACTACATGAAACAGCTTCCGCTTAGCCGGATTCTGGGCATAAGGGAG
>CADAEX010000057.1 GCA_902787125.1 uncultured Spirochaetaceae bacterium | reverse complement strand
TGGAGGTTATTGTAGGTCTTCAGACCGAAAAACCTCTTAAGAGGGCAATCATGCCTTTCGGTGGAGTGCGTATGGTGGAGCAGGCTCTGGAGGAGCATGGCTATCATCTGGATCCCGAGGTGAAGAAGATCTTCAAATACAGAAGAACTCACAACGAGAGTGTATTCTCTGTCTATACCGATGATATCAGGGCGGCACGTTCATCCAAGCTGCTTACAGGACTTCCCGATGCCTATGGAAGGGGAAGAATAATCGGTGACTACCGCCGTGTTGCACTGTATGGAATCGATTTCCTGCTTCAGAAGAAGCTTAGGGCAAAGATAGAGTTTGACCGTATGACTATGAGCGACTTCATAGTGCGGAAGAGGGAAGAGATAAGCATGCAGATGGAGGCTTTGGAGCAGCTTAAGGAGCTGGGAGCTATCTATGGCTTTGATATATCCAAGCCTGCAAAGGATACAAAAGAGGCTATCCAGTGGCTTTATTTCGGATACCTTGCTGCTGTAAAGGAGCAGAACGGTGCTGCAATGAGCCTTGGAAGAACATCTACATTCCTGGACATCTGGGCAGAGCGGGACCTTAAGGAAGGACGCTACACAGAGCAGGAGATTCAGGAGATGGTTGACCAGTTCATAATGAAGCTGCGGATTGTCCGTTTCCTGCGTACCCTGGACTATGACAACATCTTTGCCGGCGATCCTGTATGGGTTACCGAATCATTAGGCGGTATGGGTCTTGACGGACGGCATATGGTCACCAAGATGAGCTACCGGTTCCTCCACACACTGGAGAACCTGGGACCGGCTCCCGAGCCTAACCTGACTATCCTTTGGAGCACACGGCTCCCTGCCAACTTCAAGCATTTTGCAACCAACATCTCTATCAAGACCAGCTCCATACAGTACGAGAACGACGATCTTATGCGTGTGGACCTGGGTGATGACTACGGAATAGCATGCTGTGTATCACCGATGCGTATCGGAAAGCAGATGCAGTTCTTCGGTGCCCGGGCAAACCTTGCAAAGTGCCTGCTGTATGCTATAAACGGCGGAATTGATGAGATAACCGGAAAGCAGGTAGCCCCTCCATATAAGCCTATCACAAGCGAATATCTGGACTATGATGAGGTCATGAACCGGTTTGAGTATATGTCCAACTATCTGGCAACAGTTTATACAAAGGCTCTCTATATGATCCACTATATGCATGACAAGTATAACTACGAGACCCTTGAGATGGCGCTTATGGACGAGCGGATGAAGCGTACCACAGCCTGCGGTATAGCAGGACTCAGCGTAGTTGCCGACTCCCTCTCTGCCATCAAATATGCCAAGGTCAAGGTCATCAGGAACGAGAAGGGACTTGCTGTGGATTACCAGATTGAAGGTGATTATCCGAAATATGGAAACAATGATGATCGTGTGGACAAGCTTGCTGTCATGGTTGCCAAGATGTTCATGAACGATATCAGGAAGAACAAGATGTACAGGGACAGCACCCCGACACAGTCAGTGCTTACCATCACATCCAATGTGGAATACGGCAAGAACACCGGAAACACACCGGACGGCAGAAAGAAGGGGGTTCCTCTGGCACCTGGTGCAAACCCGATGCATGGACGGGATACAAACGGAGCTCTTGCATCCCTTTTGAGCGTTGCAAAGATTCCATGGGCGCACTGTCAGGACGGTATCTCCTACACATTCTCCATGGCACCGTCTGCCCTGGGCAAGAGCGATGCAGAGCGGAGCGACAACCTCATCACTCTGCTGGACGGCTATATGCAGGCCACAGGCCAGCACCTGAATGTGAATGTGCTTAACCGTGAGACCCTTATTGATGCAATGGATCATCCGGAAAAATATCCACAGCTTACAATCAGAGTTTCGGGATATGCTGTGAACTTCATCAAGCTTAGCCGCGAACAGCAGCTGGATGTTATTTCCAGGACATTCCACGAGAAGATGTGAGATGACAGGAAGAATCCATTCCTTTGAGTCCTTCGGAGCAGTGGACGGTCCCGGAGTGCGCTATGTAGTGTTCTTCCAGGGCTGTCCCCTGCGCTGTATGTTCTGCCACAATCCTGATACATGGGAGTCCGATGCAGGGGAGGAGTATACACCGGAGGATGTGGTAAGGAAGATTCTGCCGTTCCGCAATTTCTATGACCATGGTGGCGGAGTTACCCTTTCCGGGGGTGAACCGCTTATGCAGCTTGATTTTGCAGCAGAACTGTTGGATAGACTTAAAGAAGAAGGCCTTCACACAGCTGTTGATACATCAGCTGCAATTCCTCTTGAGAAGGCCAGGAAAGCCATTGATGCAGCAGATATGCTGCTTCTGGATTTCAAGGCTTTTGATTCTGCTCTCTGTGAGAAGATAACAGGAAGGCCTCATATCCTGGAGCAGGAGAAGGAGTATCTGGAATACTGCCAGAGCACC
The DNA here is from genome assembly GCA_902787125.1 of uncultured Spirochaetaceae bacterium. Classification (GTDB taxonomy): domain Bacteria; phylum Spirochaetota; class Spirochaetia; order CADAEX01; family CADAEX01; genus CADAEX01. The sequence continues at coordinate 9,938 of CADAEX010000057.1, read as the reverse complement.
GGCAAGAAGGTGTGGATACGCCATGTCATTGTTCCTGGTCTTACCTTGAACGAAACTCACTTGAAGGCTCTGGGTGAGTATCTGCACAGATTTTCCTGCGTGGATAAGATAGAGCCGTTGGCTTTCCATAAGATGGGGGAGTTCAAATGGCAGAAGGAGCTTTATAAGCTGTCTGCCACCGAGCCTCCCTCTGCAGGTGATATGAAAAAGGTATCAGAGCTTCTGAGAAGCTATTGATATAACCAGCAGGCGCAGCTGTGATCTGATTTCTCTCCTGGTTTCAGCTGCGGTATTGCTGTCCTGCACACATCTTTATGCATCGGGCATCTGCCGTAGAATGGACAGCCTGGTTCCATATGAATCAGATCGGGAACCTCTCCTGTGATTTTCTGCTCAAATATTCTCTTGTTTCTCCCTATCTCCGGTACAACGCTTAAAAGCAGCTTTGTATAAGGGTGCATAGGGTTGGAATACAGCTCCTGTGGGGTGGCGCTCTCAACAATATAGCCTGCGTACATTACAGAGACAATATCGCTCATATAAAGCACCACAGCAATGTTGTGGGCTATGAAAATATATGAGATATTCAGCTTGTCCTGCAGTTCCAGCAGAAGGTTCAGAATCTGGGACTGGATTGAGACATCCAGTGATGATACTGGTTCGTCGCAGATCACTATGCCTGGTTTTGATGAGATAGCCCTGCCTATGCATATACGCTGCCGCTGTCCACCTGAGAACTCATGGGGATACTTGGTGCCCCAGTCCTTTGGCAGTCCTACCAGCTCCAGAAGACGCTCTGCCTCCCTTGGCACATCATGTCGTGTTATCATATCCGCGGCCCGCATCGGCTCTGTTATGATATCTTTGACCTGCATCTTCGGGTTCAGGGAAAGGTATGGATCCTGGAATATATACTGCATCCTGGTATCTGGCGGATCAAGGATAATCTGGCCGGAATCAGGAGGCTTTATGCCCAGGATTGCCTTGGCCAGTGTAGATTTACCGCAGCCGGATTCTCCTACTATACCAAGTGTCTGCCTGCTGCCAAGTGTAAAAGATACACCGTTGAGAGCGTGGATTTTCTCAAGGGAGCTGCTGAACCTGCCTGCCTTGAGAGGGTAGTGCTTGACAAGATTTTTAACTGTAAGCATGGAAGCACCTCACTTTCCGGCCATCTTTTTCTGTAATATCAGGTTTTTTGGCCAGACATTCAGCTGTACATCCGGTACACCGTTTTGCATAGGGGCAGCCCTCTATCTTCTCGCCCGGGTCCGGAACTTTGCCGGGAATTGCAAACAGCTTGTCTTTATCTTTGAACATTCCTGGTTTTGGGATGGATCGGAGCAGGTCCCTGGTATAAGGGTGCATTGGGTTTGATATCACATCCCGTGCATTTCCTTCCTCCATCAGTGAGCCTGCGTAAAGAATCAGTATGCGGTCACAGAAATCCTCCACCAGTGCTAGGTCGTGGGTAATGAATATGACAGACATACCTGTCTCTTTCTGTTTCTCTTTCAGAAGTCCCAGAATCTGGGCCTGGGTTGTCACATCCAGAGCAGTGGTGGGCTCATCTGCTATAAGGATATCCGGGTGGCAGGCCAAAGCCTGGGCTATCATCATACGCTGCAGCATTCCGCCGGACATCTGGAAAGGATAATCCTGTGCCCTCAGGGAAAAATTGGGTATATGGACCTGCGCAAGAAGCTTCAGAGCTTCATGATATGCCTCTTCCTTATTCCTTTTCCCATGGAGATGCAGGCTTTCTCCCACCTGGCTGCCCAGCCTGAACAGTGGATTGAATGAGGCTGAAGGCTCCTGGAATATCATGGATATCCTGTCACCCCGGATTCTTTCCATCTCTTTCTCGGACAATTTGTTTAAATCCAGGTATTTATCGCCGTCCCGGAACAGTATCCTGCTTTCGGCCGATATCTCTCCAGGCTCATCTATCAGCTTCATGATGGAAAGATTTGTGACACTCTTGCCGCTTCCCGATTCTCCGATTATAGCCAGGATCTCATGGGAGCCCAGGTCGAATGAGAGGCTGTCCACCGCAGTTATATCCCTATCCACCATGTGGAAGCGTGTCGTAAGATTCTTTATCTCCAGAATTTTCTCTTTCATCATGCCTCCTACAGCGCCTTTGGATCAAATGCATCCTTAAGGCTGTATCCCAGGGTAAAGAAGCAGAATACAGTAAGGATAATGACAAAGGCAGGCCACAGAACCCATGGATACTGCTTGAGGACATTTATGTCCATTGCTGCGCTCATAAGCATTCCCCAGCTTACTGACGGCTCTGTTATTCCCAGGTTGAGGAAGCTCAGTCCTGCCTCTCCTAAGATGACGCCCGGGACACTCAGGGTGATGTCCAGGATAAGGATGCTCCGTATCTGGGGAATTATATGCCGCAGCAGGATAGGTATGGATTTTACCCCCGAAAGCTTGGCGGCAGTCACATAGTCGGCATTCTTCAGGGAGAGTACCCAGTTCCTGATGCCCCGGGCGCTGCCGGCCCAGCTTGGTATGGCAAGTATCAGTGTTATGAAGAAGAACTTCTGTCCCGGTGTTATGTCGGCCGGCAGTATGGAGCGGAGGAACAGGAAGAAGTAGAAAGTAGGCAGCAGTATGATAACCTCGCAGAACCTCATTATGGACCAGTCGGTCATGCCTCCTATATAGCCTGATATTCCACCTATGAGAATACCACCCAGAAGGGCGGTGAGTATACTTACAAAGCCTATGGTAAGGGATATCTTGGCACCGCAGATTATCCGGGAAAGCATGTCCCGCCCAAGGCGGTCAGCCCCCAGCAGGAATACAGGTGCTCCATCCTTTGTGCCGAACAGGTGGGTGCGGGAAGGAATAAGTCCGAAGAGTCTGTACTCGTCTCCTTTTACAAACAATGACAGTCTGTGGATTTGTGTCCGGTCTGTCTTATACTTCTTGTAGAATGGGTTTGCCATCTCATATTACAAAGGGGCCTATGAACTTGCCGTCATGTATCAGATGAATGGCGTGGGGCGGCTGGTAGGACTTGCTCTTGAACTTTGTGTTGGGCTGGTAAGGTGCTAAGAAACCCTCAAAGATAAAGGACAGATACATGACAACCAGTATCCAGAAGCAGAGCATTCCAAGCTTTTTACGCCTGAATTTCAGATAAGGGATGGAATGCTTCATTTTATCCTCACCCGTGGATCTGCCACTGCCAGCAGGATATCGGAAATAAGTATTCCTGCCAGAACCAGAACATCGCTGATAATCATGTTAGTCAGCACCAGATAGTAATCCTGCCTCATTGTGGCATCGTACATAAGCCGTCCAATGCCGGGATACGAGAAGATTATCTCCACGAACAGGGAGCCGCCGATAAGGGAGGAGAATATGCCGGAAATGCCGGTTATAAACGGGATCAGGGCATTGCGGAAGGCGTGCTTTATAATCTGCACCTTTCCTGCTCCCTTGGCCCGTACTGCAATTATATAAGGTTTAGAGTATTCCTGCTCCAGGAGCACCTTCATACTCCGTATGGAGCCTGCCACACCACCTAAAAAGCCGATCAAGACCGGAAGCAGAATGTGGTGGAGCCGGTCCAGGAACTGGGCACCCCGGCTCATGAGATGGTAGTTCTCGCTGGTTGCTCCTCCCAATGGGAAAAGTCCTGTCTTCGCCGCCACCAGAAGGCCCAGCAGAGCCAGGAAGAAAGAGGGAACAGAGTAGAGTATAAGAGTTATGAAGTTCACATTCTTCTCCAGAAGCTTGTTGGGCTTGTAGGAGAAATAGAAAGCTATAGGGTATGCTATGGCAAATGAGAATATCAGGGAGAAGAAGTTCAGGAACACAGTGTTCCAGATTCTTGTGTTGATAAGCTCCAGGATAGGCTGCCGGTAGGAGAAGGACATTCCCAGGTCGTGGTCTATGACCACCTTCTTGAGCCAGTACAGGAACTGCATATAGAAAGGCTTGTCCAGACCGAACTGTGTCCTGTAATAGTCTATGGTCTCCGGGGTTATCTCAGGGTTCTGATAATAGGAGGAGAAGAAGTCACCGGGGGCAAGGCTCATGAAGAAGAAAAAGAAGAATATGGTTATGAGCAGCACCGGGATCATGGTGAGGATACGCTTGATTATGAACTTAAGCAGTTTCATTTCATATCCCTCCTGTATATGTACCGGTAGTTGTCACCGATGCTGCTGTGGGAGCTCCAGTTCAGGTTACCCCAGTGGGATTCTGCGGCCAGGAAGGAGTATCGCCGGAAGATCGGGATAATTATCAGGTTGTCCATTATTGTCTTCTGGAATGTTGAGTAGTTCTTCTTTATCTCTTCCTGGTCATAGGTGTATATAAGCTGGTTATAAAGGGTATCCAGCTTTTTCTCCCACTCAAGCGAAGGTGCTTTCTGCTTAGGATGCCAGTAGTGGAGGTTGCCGCTGGAAAGCCATATGTTGTACCACTGCTCTGGGAATGTAGGCAGGCTCATTCCTGCCAGGTAGCACTCCCAGTCAAACGTGTTTATAAGCTTCTGGGCAATGACATTGTAGTCTGCAGTCTGGAGCAGCGCTTTTATTCCGGCGGCCTGCAGGTCAGAGACAATTATATTCAGGTAATCCTGTGTCACCGGGTCGGTGCTCCATGTCAGTATGGAGAATGATACAGGATTGCCATCTGCATCCTCCCTTATACCGTCACCGTTCCTGTCTATGTATCCAGCCTCATCAAGAATCCTTCTTGCCTGTTCCGGATTGTAGGAGTAAGGGGTGTCGGTGGAAGGGTCGTAGTAACGGTTGTTCTCGCCTATGACATTATATTGAGGCTGGGAAAGGCCGTTTGTAGTCTGGTTTATTATGGTCTGCCGGTCTATCAGGCAGCTTATAGCCTGCTTGAATCTTATGTCTGTAAACAGCTTGAACTTATTATCGGGCAGTGTGTCAGGATTATGGTTGAATATCAGAGATGTGTAGCTTCCTGCAGGGCCTCCGTTCCATATATCGAACTTTCCTTTGCCGCTTTCGGGGAGCAGGGTGGGAAGGTCCTGTCCCCGCAGGGCATAGGCATCAGTCTCTCCTTTCTGGAACTTAAGGAGGTCGGAGTTTGAATCGGGGGTGTAGGTCAGTATTATCTTGTCGATATAGGGTAGACGCTGTCCCCACTCATCCTTTTTCCAATAGTTGGGGTTCCGCTTGAAAATTATACGCTCGCCGGGAATCAGCTTCTCAAGAAGGAATGCACCGTTTCCCACCAGTTCCTCGGGGGGTGTGGTTATGCCCCAGAAAGCCTCCACCGCTTTTTTCCCTTGCTTCAGGACAGGTTCCCATATATGTTTTGCAATAATAGTACCAGTGTTCACCACCAGAAGGGGCTCGCTCACAATCCTGGGGAAATGATAGCAGAACTCGTATTCGCCCAGTTTCTCAATAGTATATTTCTGCCTGGAGCCGTCCGGCATGGTGATATATAATCCCTGTTCTCCAAGAGGATATATCTCCTTGTTGTTCTCTATGTTCTCAAAGTACCAGACCACATCCTCGGCTGTCATCTTGACTCCGTCGCTCCAATAAATATCGTCCCGGAGCCTGCAGTACAGGTCCATTCTGCCATTCCCGATGTCAGTTCTGACCTTGTATGATTCCACGATGTTGCCGCTCCACTGCTTGGTATCGGGGTCGTAGTCGAACAGGTAATCCAGTATCAGATTTGTCACTAAGGTGTAGGTGCCGTCCAGGTTGGAGAAAGGGTTGAAGCTTTTGGGATCCTCGGCATAGGTATCCCGCCAGATGCCGCCATAATTTCCTTTTTCCCAGGTCAGGGGAAGCTGCATCTGCTTTGTTCCTGGAATGGAGTTCAGGTCCCAGCTGTATTCCTCCTTCCATTCCGGATCCTTGCAGGATAAGAGGGCAAAAAGTGTAAGAAGCAGTATCAGCTTTAGCCTTCGCATATAAAAAGTATACAATGAGCAAAAAAAAGGCAAACACTGTCTCCAATGTTTGCCTTGAGTGGGGGATGACGGGATCGAACCGCCGACATCCTGCTTGTAGGGCAGGCGCTCTCCCAGCTGAGCTAATCCCCCGCTGACAGAGAGAAACATATCACAACCACTTTATTGTGTCAACAATGTTCACAAAAATAATTATTTTTTCCTTGTAGTCTTATATAAAAAATGATATATACTGAGAATATGAAAAAGATTAAAGATACTCTTATTAAGAGCGGCGCAGCTGTCTTTGCCCTTGACAGCACAACTGGAAAATTCTGCATCAGCCTGGATTCTTCTGTTCTTACAGAGGATTTCAAGACACGGACTATGTTCAAGGATGCTCTTATAGAGCTTATGTATGATAATGGGCTTTCCCCTGATATTCTTGTGGGAATGGACAATGCCGGCATTGTATTCACATCTCTTATCGCTTCATCACTGGGTGTGCCCATGGCCTATGTCCGGTCTGCGGCTAAGGACCATGGAAAGAAGAACCGTATAGAGGGACTTATCCAGGAAGGGGACAGGGCGGTGGTCTTTGTGGATGCTGTTTATACAGATAAAGAGGTTGATGGTATCCTTAAGGCTCTGGAGAGCACCGGTTGCACCGTTGATGGAATCCTTACAATATTCTCCTGCATAGATAACGATATGGTGCTTCCTCTTGTGACCTACGACAGCCTGTTACGCCGGGCAGTCAAGAAAAAATATGTAAGCCAGCTCTTTGTGGACTTTATGGAAGATTCCGAGCCTGCAAAGGATCTTGATTCCATAATGGCAGAGAGTGCGGCCGAGATTCTTCTGGATATCAAGGCGGTGGCTCTTTCCCCGGACAAGCCTTTCACCTTTGCCTCAGGCATAATCAGTCCGATATACTGCGACAACAGGCTTCTGATTTCACATTATGACCAGTGGATGACAATCATCAACTATATGATGAACATCATTAACGACAAGATTGGGCCGGAGAATTTTGATATTGTATGCGGTACAGCCACTGCAGGCATTCCTCATGGAGCTCTCCTTGCCGATATACTTAAAAAACCTTTCATTTGGGTGAAGGATGCTGTGTCACAGCCTATTCCTGAGGGAAGCCGTGTCCTTATAATCGAGGACCTGATAAGCACAGGAAAGAGCAGCAGTGCGGCTGTTGATGCAGTACGTGATGCAGGTGGTGTTGTGTCTGATGTAATCTCCATCTTCACCTATGGAATGAAGAAATCAGATGATATTTTTGCCAAGAAGGAGTGCATGACCTATTCAGACTCCAACATCGACGCTCTTATCTCTGTTGCATCTGCCAAAAAATACATCAAGAAGAAAGATATTGATAAAATCTGCGAATGGATAGAGAACCCTGAAGGCTGGGGGAAGAAGTATGGCTTTGAAAAATAACTTTGCCGACAGGCTTATTGCCGAGATAGACAAAAAGCAGAACCCATCTGTGGTGGGGCTGGACACCTCCTTTGCCAAGCTTCCTGATTTCTTCAAGAAGGATTTCATGGGCTCCTATGAGCTGGCATTCCAGTCTGCATCCCAGGCTGTGTATGAGTTCAACAAGAAGATCATCGATGCTGTCTACGATATTGTTCCATGTGTCAAACTGCAGCTTGCTTATTACGAGGAGCTGGGAGACTATGGAATGGAGGCTTTCAGAAAGACAGCCAACTATGCCAAGACCCGGGGGCTTTTAGTCATTGCAGATGCTAAGCGGAACGATATAGGAACCACCTGCAAGGCTTATTCCTCCGCATTTTTGGGCGAGACTGATATTTTCGGCTCAAGGCGGAGTGTGTTTGACACCGACTGCCTTACAGTGAACGGCTACCTGGGCTACGAGGGAGTTGAGCCTTTTATCAAGGACTGCGAGGCATTCGGAAAAGGAATCTTTGTCCTGGTCAAGACCTCGAATCCAGGCTCCCAGGAGTTCCAGTGCATGGAAACCGCTTCCGGACTTAAGATATATCAGGTCATGGGAAATCTGGTGGCAACCTGGGGAAAAAGCCTTATGGGAGAAGAGGGATATTCCTCGGTAGGTGCTGTGGTAGGTGCCACATTCCCGGATGAGGCAAAAGTTCTCCGTTCCGCTATGCCTGACACTATCTTCTTAGTTCCGGGCTATGGTGCCCAGGGCGGTACTGCAGATGATGTCATGCCTTGTTTCAACAAGGATGGACTGGGGGCAATAGTAAATTCCTCCCGGAAGATCATCTTTGCTTTCCAGGGGAAGAATGATGACAAGAACTTTGCCGACTATGCCCGGCAGGCTGCCATAGATATGAGGGAAGACCTGCGCAAGGCTCTTATCAAGGAAAATATATACAGATGGAACTGAAGAAATTGGTGCCAGAGGTGGCTGCTATACACGATCTGTCAGGCTATGGCAGGTCTGCTCTTACAGTATGCATTCCTGTTCTTTCTGCAATGGGGGTGCAGGTTTGTCCTCTTCCTACAGCAGTGCTTTCAAGCCAGACAGATGGTTTTGATCACTATGCAATGCTGGATATGGCCGAGTTCATGCCTAAGATTGCAAAGCACTGGGAGCAGCTTGATATAGGATTTGATGCCATATACAGCGGTTTCTTGGGCTCTGCCGGACAGATATCTTTTGTTGACGAGTTCATCCACAGGTTCAAAAGGCCGGGACAGATAGTTATGGTGGATCCTGTACTTGGTGATGGCGGTCTTCCATATGGTCCTATCAACGGAAACCATATCAAGGGAATGAAGCATCTGATCAAGCATGCTGATATCATTACTCCCAACGTCACTGAGGCCTCCATGCTTCTCCGCAGAGATATCAAGACAGCATTCTCTGTCACCGAGATCAAGGATTGGCTCTATGCTCTGGCTGCGGCCGGTCCACGCTGTGTAATGATAACCTCTGTTCCTATAGAGCATGAGGGCAGCTATGCAGTCTGCGTCTATGATAAGTCTGAAGATATTTATATGAAGTTTCCTTTCACTCTTATCCCGGGGACATATCCTGGTACCGGCGATACATTCTCCAGCATTGTGCTGGGAGGGATCCTCAAGGGAAAGTCTGTTCCCCAGAGCGTTAATAAGGCTCTTAAGTTTCTTTCTGCAACCATAGAGCTTACAAATAAAGAGGGCACTCCATACCGGAACGGCCTGGCACTGGAGGCAATGCTTCCTGAGCTGTGGAAAGATGATTGCGACGAGGCCTATGAGAAGCTTTGACAGGATAGTTGCCACCGATGTGGACGGTACGCTCTTCCGAAGCAACCGTACTGTATCAGAGACAGACCTGCAGACCCTTAAGGATCTGCATGATAAGGGGGTATGTACTGTGCTGGCTACAGGGCGGAGCATCTGGTCCTTCACAAATCTTGCAGGACCTGATTTTCCTATTGATTACCTTGTATTCTCCTGCGGTGCAGGTGTCATGGACTGGCAGAAGAAAGAAGTGATCTTCAAGACAGGCATAGATTCCGCAGGTATCCGGAAAATCAAGAGCTATCTCTCTGAACTGGGTGCCGATTTCTGTATTCATGACGAGATTCCCCGTAACCACTTCTTTTTCCCTTGCCGAAGCGGCAAACTCAATCCAGATTTCGAGAAAAGGGTTGCCACATATCTTCCGTTTGAGAAAAAGGTTGATGACATCACTTCTGCAACCCAGATTCTGGCTATATTCCCAAGTGTAGACCACCAGCAGCTTATATCCGATGCAGATAAGGCTCTGTCTGATTTCAGGGTTATCAGAAGCACTTCTCCGGTGGATAACAAAAGTCTGTGGATGGAGATTTTCCAGAAAGGGGTTTCCAAGGCTGCAGGCATAAGTAAGATAGCAGATTTTTTCGGTATAAAACAGAAAGACATTATGGCAGTAGGTAACGACTATAATGATGTAGATATGCTCTCCTGGGCAGGACAGGGCTTTATAACAGCAAACAGTCCGGCCGAGCTTAAAGAGCAGTATATAAATGTACCCTCCAACAAC
>CADAEX010000056.1 GCA_902787125.1 uncultured Spirochaetaceae bacterium | reverse complement strand
CCGATGACCTGGATAGAGCGGAACTTATTATGGACCATATAGTTCCGTGACCCATGCCAACTATCTCCTCGAGTTTTTCCGGAAAAACTATCCTCTCCGTTCCCTATGCGAGAAAAAGTTCCCCGAGGATGATGACTTTTCCAACCTGGAGAACCTGCTGGCCGCTGTCACCACTTTCTCCGATGCCAAGTGGGAGCAGTTTGTGCGGGATAATGTGGATGTGGAAAAAGTGGCATCCTACCTGGCGGTTCATGATTTTCTTCTTGTTAACGATACCTTCAGGACCAACCTTTATATTGCATATAATAAAAAATTTTATCTTTTACCATGGGACAATGAGTCCTGTATAGGTTATAATGAGAGTACATATAAGATAGGAGGAGACAATCAGCTGACCAAAAGACTGGTGGCTGTGCCCGAGGTTAAGGCGGCTTATAACCGCAGGATGAAAGAACTGTTCATGGATGACGGTATTCTTTCGACCCTGAGGGCTGATGCTGAGAATATGTTTGAGACCGCTGATATTGCTATGAAAAATGACCCGAACTTCAAGGATGGGTATAATAAATATTTGACAGAAAAAGAAAGATTCTTGAGATTCCTCTCTCCAAGCGGAAGAGTCTCGCACCTCTCTGATCCTGTTTTACCTTAGGAGTGATTATGGAAGTTGAAACATTCCCTACAGCAGTACTTATTAACTGTCTTAAAGGGCTGGGCCTTGCGGCTCTGCACAATTTCTGGCTTGCAGAAGTGTATAAAATCATGAACAAGTCCAAGCAGAACAACCATCTTATGATGCAGTCCATGGTCTTTATCTCTGTGATCCTGGCAGGTGCCATGATGGTGATCGGCAACAACCTGGCTGTAGCCTTCGGTCTTGTGGGTGCGGTATCCATAGTCAGGTTCAGGATGAATGTGGGCAGCATAATGGATATGTCCTTCATCTTCCTCTCCATCGTAATCGGTATGGCCTGCGGTCTGGGCTTCTACTTCATTGCCACCATAATCGCGGTGTTCACCGGTGTTCTTATGCTGTGCATCCATTTCTCAAGCTTCGGCAAAAAGTATTTCAAGAACAGTATCGAGCTGGAGATAACTATAGAGTTCCCGCGGACTTTGCTGGAAAATATGTCTGACAGGGACGAGATAATGCGCTCCATAAGTGAGTCTGACGATCAGGAGATGACATTCCTTGAGTACAAGAGCAAGGCAGATTCCGTAGAAGTGTGCTTCAGGGCTGTCTGGAAAGACATGACCCATGTGCAGAAGCTGGAGAAGATTCTTAAAGAGAAGTTCCCCGGCGAAGCTATCTCAATAAAGGCTGTCAGGATTTAACTTTCTTCCTTACCAGGAAGATTCCCACCACGTTGGTGACAGCCGACACCACATCCACCACCATCCCCACATAGTTGACGATAGAGATATCGTAGACCAGCCACATCAGCTGCATCACAGCTATCAACACCTTCAGCAGAATCACATTCTCCGAGTCCAGGAACCAGGCGAAGAGGCACATTGCCACCACCGGCAGCCATCCGTATAATCCCTCGGTTCCGAAGGCGGCGTATAATCCCACCTGCGCCCCTATGAAAATCAGCTTCCACTTCAGCGTATAATTCCACCTGATGCACACCAGGTTCCGGAAAATCGATATCGTATCCACGATAAACCCGGCTATGCCGCCAAGTATCAGCATTCCGACACCCATGAAAACTTCCTGGAGGATCTGGGCTATGAGGATATTCTTTTTTGTCCTGATCAGTCCCAGGAGCACGAGAATCACGGCTCCCAGGAAGAAAACTCCGTTTCCTAAAACAATCTGCGCAGTCATCGGCCTTTAGAAAGTCTTCTTAAGGTATTCCTTGAGAGCTTCTGCTGTGTTATCCACAACCACAGAGTGCTTCTCCAGCTTGAGGAGCTTCTCCAGGTTAGGAGGCAGGGCAGGGTGTTTTCCGGTGGCCTCTTCCACCACCTCAAGGAACTTACCCGGGTGTGCAGTGGAGAGGGATACGATTGCAGTATCCTTCGGCTGGTACTTTTCCCTGTATCTGCAGGATGCCACATAGCCTACCGCGGTGTGCGGATCTATGAACATCTTCTTTTCTGCATAGAAGTCCTTGATAGCCTTCAGGGTGTCCTCGTTGGAAACCCAGGCTCCCTTTATCATCTGTCCCATCTTCTTGTAATCATCATTGAAAATGTATCTTAAGCGCTCAAAGTTGCTGGGGTCTCCCACGTCCATGGCGTTGGAGTAGGTCTTGAAACTCGGATGAGGTTCGTACTTGCCGGACTCCAGGTACAGCGGCACCTCGTTGTTCAGGTTTGTTGCTGCGATGAACTCCTTCACTGGCATTCCCCAGCACCAGTCCAGCACTCCGGCTGTAAGGTTTCCGAAGTTGCCGCTGGGTACGCAGAATACGATGTTCTTGTACTTTGCCTTCAGCTGGTTGTATGCATACATGTAGTAGAAGGACTGAGGGAACAGTCTTCCCAGGTTGATGGAGTTTGCTGATGTCAGCGGCAGGTACTTCATGTCAGGGCTGGTGAAGATCTGCTTTACCATGCGCTGGCAGTCGTCGAAGGAGCCTTTCACCTCAAGGGCCCGCACATTCTTGCCCAGTGTGGTCAGCTGCTTCTCCTGCAGCGGGCTTACCCGGCCTGACGGATAGAGAATCACCACGTCGATGTTCTTCTTGTCAAAGAAGGCCTGGGCTACTGCGCTTCCGGTGTCCCCTGATGTTGCTGTCAGGATGATGGCCTTCCGGTTGTCGGACTGGAGGAATTCCTCCATTGATGCTGCCAGGAAGCAGGCTCCGAAGTCCTTGAATGCAGAGGAGGGACCGTGGAAAAGCTCCTCGATGAAGATATCGTTGCCGGCGTCCACAATCTCTGGCTTGAAGTAGTAGGCCCGGTTGATGATCCGCGCTGCAGTCTCCCTGTCCATCTCATCCTTCATGACAGCGGCAGTCAGCTGGATTGCAGACTCGTTGAATGGTGTGTCGGCTGTCATTCCGGCATAAAGCTTGGAAAGATCCGGTGTGGAATCGGGTACGAAAAGGCCACCCTCCGGGGAAAGACCCTGGAAAACAGCTTCCTTGAATGTTACAACTCTATTTTTGTCTCTTGTGCTTATAAATTTCATATCTTTATGATATATCAACTTTTATGTTTTTACTATACATTTTCTTGAAAGAACGTTAAAATTATGATGATGAAGAAAATTCCGGAGATAAACAGAGCCAGAGGCTACTTCCTCTACACTGCCGACAGAAAGCGATACCTTGATATGGCGCTGGACTGGGGTCGCCTGATCATGGGGCACCGTCAGAAGGGGTATGGCCTGGCCATGAAGAATGTGATTGACAAAGGGATTATTCCCGGCTTCCCTTCTCCCTACGCCCACCGGCTCAAGCAGGCTGTGAAGGCTGTTTTCGGGAAGGATTGCAATGTCTATCTGTTTAAATCTGAAGAGCATGCCAAGGCTGCTCTGGCTGTCCAGGGTCTTGAATACAAATTCTGGCGGGCTTTTGGCTTGAATGCCTGTGACCCGATAAATGACCCGATAATTCCTGTGCTCCCCATCCCGTTGGCATTTGCCCCCGGTGTGGTAGTCTCCAAGGCCGAGCTTAATCTTGCCGAAGAGCCGGTTTCCCCAGTGATTCTTGCCGGTGCGGTCCGGGCCGTATACAATCTTAAGGCGTTCTTGTCAGAGGCCGATTACTCCGGCTGGGAAAAGGCCGGCTTGTCCGAGACCTGCGCCGGAACCCCTGCTGCAGGCACAAGCAGGTGGAGAGTGGAGCTTCCTTACATCTATCCCCTGTGCACCCGGGAACAATATTCTGCTGTGTGGGACACTTTCCTTGAGGCTGGAATCATCCTCTCCTACGATTACGATACTCCTTCAGTCCTGCCCCCGTATGGTGAACTTTCCGAGGGAATGCTGAAGAAAATATTGAAACTGTTCAGTTAAATGCCGACTATTAATTTAGGAGATGCCGGTAAAATGAAATTGTTAGTCATTATTCCCACCTACAACGAAATAGAAAATATCAAAAAACTTCTGCCGGAAGTTTTTATGGTTATCCCTGAGAATGCCGGAATCCTGGTGGTGGATGACGGTTCTCCCGACGGGACAGCAGCTGCAGTCAAAGAGATGCAGGCTCAGTTCTCCGATAAGCTTTTCATGCTGGAGCGGAGCGGAAAACAGGGGCTTGCCACAGCTTATATCACAGGGTTCAGATGGGGCATGGAGCATGGCTATGATGTGCTGTGCGAGATGGATGCCGATTTTTCCCATAAACCGGAGTATCTGCCAAAGCTTTATGATGCAATCCAGACCTATGATGTGGCAATCGGTTCCCGGAATATCAAGGGGGGAAGTGTGGAGAACTGGTCTTTCCTCCGGAATCTTATCTCCAAGGGAGGATCTCTTTATTCCCGTATTGTGCTGGGTGTAAAGGTGAAGGATCTTACCGGCGGCTATAACATGTGGCGGAAAGAGGCCCTGGAAAAGATTGGTCTTGATTCCATAATCTCAAGAGGCTACAGCTTCCAGATAGAGATGAAGGCCAAGGCCGAGAAGAGGGGATGCTCCATCAAGGAGATTCCTATAGTGTTCCCCGACAGAGTGCTGGGACAGTCAAAGATGAGCCAGGGTATTTTTATTGAGGCTCTGGCCAATGTCTGGAAGGTGCGGAAATGTTTAAAAAATTCCTGAAGTTCGGCATTACAGGCGGGCTGGGAACAGTCACCAATCTGGTGCTCTTCTTTATCCTTGTTGACTCTCTCCATTTCCCTCCGAGTCCGGTCAGTGCTTTCTGTTTCGTAATAGCCGGAACCCAGAATTACCTTATAAACCATCTGTGGACCTTTAAGATGGAGAGCAGAGGAACCAGTCCTTCCTTCTCCATGTGGACAAAGTTCATGATGTCATCCCTTTTCGGTCTGGCAATAAACCTTATTGTGCTGAATCTGCTGCTCCATTTCTTCACATGGCCCTACAGCACTATTCCCCAGGCCCTGGGAATCCTGGCCGGAATGGGTGTGAATTTTCTTTTTTCCAACTTTCTGGTCTTCAGACCCTGAGGCGTTTATTACTGAATGCTGACTACCTTGTAGCCTTTATCCTCAACAGCCTTCTTTATCACTGCATTGTCCACATCCCCGGAGAGGGTAAGGATTGCAGTTCCTGCCTTGTGGCTCACCTCTGCGCCTGTCACGTTTCCCAAAGCCTCCAGGGTCTTCTTCACATTAGCCTCGCAGTGAGGGCACATCATTCCTTCGATCTTTACAGTTTTTTTCATATTCTTGCTCCTTTTTACATTCACTTTATCCTGCCCCTTGAGGCCGTAAAGGTTCAGCCGCAGGGCATTCATGCACACCGTGAAGCTTGACAGGCTCATGGCTGCGGCACCTATCATAGGGTTCATCTTCCAGCCGAAAAGTCCTGCTGCAAGAGGTATGCAGATCAGGTTGTAGAAGAAGGCCCAGAACAGGTTCTCGTGGATATTCCGCAGTGTCCTGCGGCTTAACTCCACTGATTTGGCCACATCCATAAGAGTGCTGTTCATAAGCACGATGTCTGCGCTGTCCACAGCCACATCAGCTCCGGCTCCGATGGCGATTCCTATATCTGCCCGGGTAAGGGCCGGGGCATCGTTTATACCGTCTCCCACCATAGCCACTTTCCCGCTTTCCTGAAGCTTCCGAATCGCCTTCTCCTTCCCCTCGGGAAGCACCCCGGCAATAACCTCATCAACTCCCACCTGGTCTCCGATAGCCTTTGCTGTCCCTGCGTTGTCGCCGGTCAGCATAACCACCTTGAGCCCCATATCCTGCATCCGCCAGATTGCCTCCGGGGAATCTGGTTTTATCACATCTGCCACAGCTATAATGCCCAGCAGCCTGCCTTCCTCCTCGAAGAACAGCGGCGTCTTGCCTGCCTTGGCCAGGGTCTCGCCAACCTGATGCATCTGCTTGCCAGTCCATGCGCTGTCCTGTGCTGCCAGCACATCCACCGGTGCCAGAGTGCTGATGTAAGCGCCGCTGCCCCCATGCATAGCCCGGCCTGCAACCACTGCGCTGACCCCGCTGCCGGAGAGGGCGCTGAAGCCAGTTGCATCCGGCAGCGCTGCCCCTTGTGCCCCAGCTTCGGCCACAATAGCCTTGGCCAGCGGGTGCTCGCTCTTCGCCTCCAGGGCATAAGCCTTTTCCAGAAGCTCCGCTCCGCTCACCCCCTGGGCCGGGATTATATCTGTAACCCGGGGTTCGCCACGGGTTATGGTTCCTGTCTTATCCAATGCCACAATCTCCACCCGGCCCGCTGTCTCCAGGGCCTCGCTGGTCTTGAACAATATGCCGTTGCGAGCCCCGATTCCATTGCCCACCATGATTGCCACCGGAGTAGCCAGTCCCAGGGCACAGGGGCAGGAGATAACCAGCACCGAGATTCCCCGGGCCAGTGCAAAGGCCCAGCTCTCACCGGCGATTACCCAGCCGGCGGTGACCGCGGCCGCAATCAGGATTACGGCCGGCACAAAGACGCCCGATACCTTGTCTGCTATCCGGGCAATGGGCGCCTTTGTGGCGGCAGCGTCCGACACCATCTTTATTATCTGGCTCAGGGTGGTGTCTTCCCCAACACGGGTGGCCTGGCACTTTAAGTAGCCCGACTGGTTGATGGTGGCGGCGCTGACCCGGTCACCCTGCTTCTTGTCCACAGGAATGGATTCGCCGGTGAGGGCGGCTTCGTTCACTGCGCTCTCGCCCTCTATCACTACGCCATCCACAGGGATGCTCATGCCGGGGCGCACTGCAAATATGTCGCCTGTCCTTACTTCTGCAGCAGGAACCTCCACCTCTGCGACCCTCCGGATCAGGAGAGCTGTCTTTGGGGCCAGCCTCATAAGGCTCTTGAGGGCGTTTGTAGTGCGCCCCTTGGACATGGCCTCCAGCATCTTGCCCACTGTGATGAGGGCAGG
>CADAEX010000055.1 GCA_902787125.1 uncultured Spirochaetaceae bacterium | reverse complement strand
CTGGACAGAGTCCGGGATTTCATAAGGAACAATCCTACTATATATCTTTCCACCCATACACCTCTGGGCTATGAGAACCTTGATGCAAAGAAGGTTGTGGACCTGGATAATCCTCCTGCAAGCAAGCCTGTGGGGAAGATAGAGGCTGCAAAGGCAACAGGCAAGTATGTATGCTCAATCTGCGGATATATCTATGACCCGGCAGAGCATGAGGGTGTTGCCTTTGAGGATCTGCCTGCCGACTGGAAATGCCCGCGGTGCAGACAAGGAAAAGATAAGTTCAACAAAGCATAAGGAGAGGCCATGAAAAACATTCCATATATCGACCTGCACTGCCATCTGGATGGCTCTATCACACTGGACATTGCCCGGAAGCTTGCTGAATTGCAGAATATAGAGCTTCCTGCTGATGATGCGGAACTTGAATCAAAGCTTTCGGTGCCTGAGAGCTGTGAGAGTCTTAATGAGTTCCTGGAATGTTTTGCCCTCCCATGCTCCCTTATGCAGACAAAAGAGGGGATAACAGAGTCTGTCCGCCTGGTGCAGGAGAAGAACAAGGAGCAGGGTGTGGCATACCTTGAGCTCCGGTTTGCTCCCCAGAAGCACTGCGACAAGGGGCTTACTCAGACCCAGGTGATTGAGGCCGCTCTGGCAGGTCTTAAGATGTGCGACCTGCACACAAACCTTATCCTGTGCCTTATGAGGGACAAGGGAAACGAGAAAGAGAACATGGAGACCATCGAACTGGCTATGAAATACCTGGTTAAGGACGGCGGCGTTGTAGCTGTGGACTTGGCTGGTGCCGAGGCTCTGTTCCATACAGATCAGTTCGCAGAGCCTTTCAAGAAGGCCAAAGAGTATGGCATTCCTTTCACAATCCACGCCGGGGAGGCCGATGGTGCCAAGAGCGTCCGTGACGCCCTCGATTACGGTGCTGTGCGCATCGGTCATGGTGTCCGGACCAAGGAGGACCCGGCTCTCCTTGAGTATGTGATCAAGAACAAGATTCCGCTGGAGATGTGCCCCAACTCCAACCGGCAGACAAAGTCTGTGGATGACATGACCAAGTATCCTATCAGGGAGTATCTTGCAAAGGGTGTGAAGGTGACTGTCTGCACCGATGACCCGGCTATCTGCCGTACCACTATTGCCAAAGAATTCGAATATCTTGAGAAGAAGTTCGGCATTACTGCCGCAGAGAAAAAGAATATGCTGCTGAATGCTGCTGAGGCCGCCTTTACCGACGAGGCCACCAAGGCATCGCTCAAGAAGGCAATAGAATCAGCGTTTTAACAAGGAGGCGGCCCAGGCCTGGGCTGCTATTCCGAAGGCTACTCCCACATTCACCGACCGCTTTATGCCGTAGATAGGGATAGAGACTATCCCACGGCTCTCTCTGGCCATTGCCAGCAGCTCCGGGCTTACTCCAGTCTCCTCAGAGCCCAGTATCATTATTCCCTCATTTGGGAAGTCGAATTCATCAATAGGTGTACCCCTGGTCTCCAGTGCAAACACAGGTTTGCCTGCCAGCTCTTCCTTGGCCATTGTGCTCCAGGGCAGGATAGTATCGGTTCCCATGGCGCTCCGTTTGGCACGGCTCTGGTCCGGAGTAGGTGTGTCTGGGGAAAGAAGTACTTCCTTGAAGCAGAAGGACTCTGCGCTCCTGAATATGGAGCCCACGTTGAAGGGGGATCTTATATCCTCCAGGTATACAGAGATAGGAAGCACCTTACGCTCCGCCCCTGGGATATCGGTATCCAGGGTCATATCCCAGTCTGCCACCTGGATTCCGGCCTTTTCCATAACTTTGTATTTGTAGTTGTTGATTGAACGCAAAAAAAAGCCCTGGGAGGTGTTCTCCAGCCTTACTTCAGGCTCCTCCAGGGCGTTGCGCAGTATCATCTCAAGGTAGGGTGTATCTACCGGACAGCCCCTGCGCAGGGCTTCCTCTGCATCTTTTAAAATTCTGGCCGCCTTACGGCAGCGCAGCTGTGGTTCCAGAGATTTGAACTTTTTCTCGGTGAACATCAGATGCCGAGCATGTCTGCAATTTTATCGGCTACATTGTTGATGACAGACTGGTTGATGTAGTCTGGATCCTTAAGGTGCTGGATTGCAGCCTCAACCTTGTCCATCCTGATATCTGGGACAGCGTTCAGCTCTTCGGAAATTGCAAACACTTCTCCCATAGCTTTTGCTTCCGATGACAATGTGATGGTATCCTGTTCAGGTAGTTTTACTGCTTTTGCCGATTTCTCAATCCCGGAGCAACCTTTTACTGAATTGACTCCGCTGATATTGTTGATAGTCATCGATTAATTTCTCCTTACAATCTTTATCGGCATGTGCAGCAAAAAAATTTACTGTTTTTTTCCGTAAATACAAACTGCGAATTCACCTAATATTTTATCCCGATTCTGCAGATTGTCAAGAATTTCCTGGGCGGTGCCGGAAAGGATCTCCTCGTGGATCTTGGTAAGCTCCCGGCCCAGTACTACAGGGCGCTCCGGGTCCACTGAGGCAACATCTGCCATAGCCTTCTCGATACGGTAGGGGGACTCGTAGAATATAAAGCTCTCCTCCCGCTCCATAAGCTCTTTAAGACGGCTTAAGCGGCGTCCTCCCTTGGGGGAGAGAAACCCTTCGAAAGTGATTCCCCGTCCTTGGGCTCCGCTTACGCTCATAAGTGTGGTCAATGCCGATGCCCCAGGTATCGGTGTTATGGTGTAGCCAGCCTCCCTCACTGCCCGTACAAGAGAGCTTCCCGGGTCGCTTACCCCAGGTGTTCCTGCATCGCTCACATAAGCAACGTTTTTTCCCTGGTCAAGAAGGTGCATTATCTTGGCTATTCCCGGCTTCTCGTCTGCCGCATAGTAGCTTAGAAGAGGCTTCCGGATCTCCAGCTTGTTCAGAAGATGCAGGGTATGGCGGGTATCCTCGCAGGCAATGGCATCCACGCTCTTGAGGGTCTCTATAGCCCTCAGGGTTATGTCATCCAGGTTCCCGATGGGGGTGGCTACGATGAAAAGCTGGCTCATTTGTCACCGTAGTAAGAGGGCATCCTGCGCTTATGCTCGCTGTTCCTGTGGTACCGGTCTATGATGGCAATATCCTTAGGGTCTCCCTGGCCGGTGAGTATGTACTTGTCGATGGCAGCGTAGGTCACTCCCATCTCCTTCTCGTCGGTCTGTCCTTCGTAGAGTCCTGCAGAAGGGGCCTTCTTTATAATATTTGCAGGGGCTCCAAGATATGCCAGGAACTCGTATATTTCGCCTACAGTAAGGTCGATGATAGGGTTGAAGTCGCAGCCGCCGTCGCCATACTTGGTGAAGTAGCCCATATAGGCCTCGGCTCTGTTTCCGGTTCCTGCCACCAGCTTGCCCTCGGCTGCTCCGATAGCGTACAGGGTGGTCATGCGAAGCCGTGGCGCGATGTTTGAGATTGCGCTCTTGTTGAGCTCTGCCTTCCCCTCGATTGCCTTCATAAGGTCAAGCTTCACCGGGGTGATGTCCACGGTGCGTGTGTCGATATTGAACTGCTTTGCCACATCCAGGCCGTCCTTCATGTCCTCCTCGAAATTCCGCTTGGATTCGCAGGGCATGATTATTCCTGTGGTGTTGTCACAGGCTTTCTTGCACAGTATTCCCACCAGGGCGCTGTCCTTGCCGCCGCTGTTGCCGTAGATTATCCCTTTTGCACCACTATCATTGAGCAGCTTCTGGATGAATGCCACTCTTTTTTCCAACTCAACCTTATAATCTCTCATAGAATCTCCATTTTTTTCCATTCTAACACTATTTTTGCTTTGACAAAAGTATCATATTAGAGTAAAAAAAAGAAGATATATTTTTTTATGGAGGTTGCGTCATGGAACAGGTCAATCAGGCTGTCAGAATGAACAATGTACACTATGCTATCCGGGGGCCTTTGCTGGACGCGGCGCAGAAGCTTGAGAAAGAGGGTCGCAAGATCTACAAGCTGAATATCGGAAACACCGGTGCCTTCAATTTCGACATCGACCCACGGATCCAGGAATATGTGATCAAGAATTTCGGCAAGGCAGGCGGATACAGCGACTCAAGCGGTATTGTGGAGGCCCGGTCTGCCATCAAGGCATATCACGAGAAAAAGGGAATCAAGAATATAAGCATTGATGATATCTACATCGGAAACGGCGTAAGCGAGCTGATTGCAGTTGTCATGCAGGCTCTCCTGAACCCGGGGGACGAGGTGCTTATCCCGTCTCCTGACTATCCTCTGTGGACTGCATCTGTAAACCTGTGCGAGGGAAAGGCTGTCCATTATATGTGCGACGAGGATTCTGACTGGAACCCGGATCTCAAGGATATGGAGAGCAAGATCACACATAAGACAAAAGCTTTGGTCATCATCAATCCTAACAACCCTACAGGAAGCGTATACTCAAAGGAGATTATCCAGGGAATCGTGGATATTGCACGGCGTCACGGACTTATCATTTTCTCTGACGAGATCTATGACCGGATTCTCTACGACGGTGACATCCATTATTCACCGGCAGCCATGGCAGATGATATCCTGGTTTTCACATTCAACGGCCTTTCCAAGGTGCACCGGGCATGCGGTGTCAGAGCCGGCTGGATGGTGATAAGCGGCGACAAATCACGGTACACCGGCTATCTGGACGGTATAAAGACTCTTACAAGCATGCGGCTCTGCAGCAATGTGCCTGCCCAGTATGCAATCAAGCCGGCCCTGGAGCTGGACGATTCCATCTTTGCCCTTACTTCAATTGGCGGACGGCTCAGGGAGCAGCGGGACATCATACATGAGATGCTCAACGATATTCCAGGCGTCTCCTGCAAGAAGGCACGGGGATCCCTCTATGTGTTCCCTAAGTTTGATGTCCAGAAGTTCAACATCAAAGACGACAACAAGTTTGTACTGGACTTCCTGAATGCAAAGAATGTCCTCATGGTATCTGGAACCGGCTTCAACTGGCCTGAGCCTGACCACTGCCGTATAGTTCTTCTGCCTCCTAAGGATGACCTTAAGGAAGCTATGGTGCGGCTTAAGGATTTCCTTTCAACATATAAGCAGGCATGATCGGAGCATAAATTGGAAATTCTTGAGAAGACAGACACAATTACACGGGTCAAGGTTGATGGCCGGGAGATAACTCTGGTAGGTACTGCTCATGTATCACACGAAAGTGTGGAGCAGGTCAAGAGCGTTATCCAGAGCGAGATGCCGGACCGGGTATGCGTGGAGCTGGATGAGCGGCGCTTCAAGAGCCTGCGGGAGAAAAGCAGGTACGAGGATCTGGACATCTACAAGATCATAAAGACAGGGCAGGGGTTCTTTTTCCTGGCCAATCTGGCTATGTCTGCCTTCCAGAAGAAGATCGGAGCAAACCTGGATATAAAGCCGGGAGAGGATATGAGGCAGGCTGTGGAGACAGCCATAGAGGCCGGTATTCCTTACACCCTTGCCGACCGGGACATCCAGGTCACTCTGAAGAGGGCATGGAAGCTTTCCAGCGCTGGAGAAAAGGCCAAGATGGTCAACTCCCTCATCGGCAGCATTGTCACCAAGGAGGAGGTTTCCGAGGAGGAGATCGAGAACCTTAAGAAGACTAATGCCCTGGACCAGATGATGAAGGAGATGGCCGACTACCTTCCCTCTGCAAAGAGTGCTATTATAGACGAGCGGGACCTGTATCTGGCCACAAAGATATATGAATGCAGGGAGAACAAAGTGCTGGCTGTGCTTGGTGCAGGCCATGTTCCCGGAATCCTTCGCCATTTTGAGGCTTTCGAGAAGGCTGGCCGTCAGGCTGACCTTGCCTCGATTTCCGATGTGCCGCCAAAGAGCAGGGCAGCCAAGATTCTTCCATGGTGTGTGCCGGCCCTGTTTGCAGCCATTGTCATTGCCGGGTTCTTCCGGGCGGGCTGGGACAAGAGCTCAGACATGCTGATCACCTGGATTCTTGTGAACGGTGTGCTGGCTGCCTTAGGTGCCCTTCTGGCTCTGGCTCATCCTCTGACTATACTGGTCTCCTTTGTGGGAGCTCCCATCACTTCCCTGAATCCTACTATTGGTGTGGGAATGCTGGCCGGAATTGTGGAGGCAGTACTCCGCAAGCCTAAGGTTAAGGATTTTGAGAATCTGTCTGACGATATAATGAGTTTCAAGGGATTCTTCCGGAACCGGATAACCCATATCCTGATAGTGCTTCTGCTCTCCAGCGTGGGCAGTGCAATAGGTACTATTGTGGTGTTCCCGTATCTTCTGGCGCTCTTGAAGTAGCGTTGCCGAACACAGCTTTTATTCCCTCAGTTATAGTCTTGACCCTGCCAGGCCCGACAAAAGTCTTGAAGCCGAACTCGCTGGCGCTCTTTTCCCTTCCTGCTAAATTTTTCACCTTGAGAACTTCACCGGTGAGGGAGAGCTCCCCAGATGCAATGATGTCTGATGGAACAGGAATTCCTGTCCGGGCAGAGTAGAGGGTCAGGGCTATGGCCAGCTCGGTTCCCACATCACGGATTCTTATGCCCCCTGCCACATTCACATATATGTCATGGTCCGAGAACTTGAGCCTGCAGTGTTTTTCCAGGATTGCAGCCACCCGTGAGATGACAGAGGCGTCTATCTTGTCAGAGTAGATGCGGGATATGCCCGATTTTGCCGGCACTGTAAGGGCCTGTATCTCCACCAGGAAGACCCGGGTTCCTTCGAATACCGGTACTATGGAGACTCCCGGGGGCACATCTTTATCCGGGCGCTTGTTCAGGAACACGCTCTCCGGGTTCTTTATCTGCACCAGTCCTTCCTGCTTCATCTGGAAAAGGCCGAACTCATCAATGGAACCGAAGCGGTTCTTGGCTGCCCGTACTATCCGCAGGTCGGTACCTGAACTCTCGAAGTAAAGGACTGTGTCCACCATATGCTCCACTGTCTTAGGACCTGCGATAAGGCCGTCCTTGGTGACATGGGCTATCATCATCACAATCTTGCCGCAGCGCTTTGCCCAGTCGGTGAGCATGCCGCAGCAGTATTTAAGCTGGTTTGGGGTACCAGGGGTGTTTCCCACCTCGGCCGATGTCATGGTCTGGATTGAGTCCAGCACCACAAAGTCATATTTCCCTTTCTCAAGGACAGTAAGAACATTGTCCAGGTTTGTCTCG
>CADAEX010000054.1 GCA_902787125.1 uncultured Spirochaetaceae bacterium | reverse complement strand
GGACCGGCAGCTGCCAGATATGATGCTTAAGCAGGAAGAGCCTGATTCTCTTGAGAAGATTGCAGCCGAGATCTCGAAGTGCCGGAAGTGCCGCTTATGCGAGAAACGTAAGAATGTGGTGCCTGGCATGGGAGTTCTTAACCCGGATGTGCTGGTGATAGGCGAAGGACCGGGCGGCGACGAGGATATCCAGGGACTTCCATTTGTGGGGAAGGCGGGGCAGTATCTGGACAAGTGGCTTGATGCCATAGGACTTTCCCGCCACACCAACTGCTTTATCGGCAATGTGGTAAAGTGCCGCCCTCCTATGAACCGGGACCCGCAGCCCGATGAGATAGCATCCTGTATGCCTTATCTTGAGCGCCAGATTGCAATTATCAAACCCAAGTTCATACTTACAGTGGGCCGCATCTCATCGGCTGTCCTTTCAGGACAGGAGGCCGGAATCGGCCGGCTGCGGGGCAGAACCTACAGCTTCAGGGGCATTCCCCTGATTCCTACATATCACCCCAGCGCTGTTCTCCGGGATCCGACCCTCCGTAAGCCGGTATGGGACGACCTTAGGCGGCTTAAGGCTGAACTTGAAGAGATAAAGAATGTACATTAAAGTTGCTTTCAATCTTCCACTTAAAAAAATATTCACATATCTTCCGCCGGAAAAAGGGGAGTGTGCTGTTGGAATGCGGGTCAAGGCTCCTTTCGGCCGCCGGGAGATGCAGGGTTTTGTGGTGGAAGTTGCCGAAAGCTTGGACGAGGATGTATCAAATCTTAAGTCTATAACCAAGATAATGGAGGCTGACCCCCTTTTTGATAAATCCACATGGCAGACAGCATTGTGGATTGCCGATATGTATATGTGCGGCTGGGGTGAGGCTCTCTATGCAATGCTCCCCGGAGGCAAGCGGGAGAAGGATCTTGAGGATGAGCTGGAGGGCTCCTATGGGCTTCCGGGCTCAATAACCCTTACCGCTGAGCAGCAGAATGCAGTGAACTCTGTTCTGGAAGGCTCAGAATCTCTATTCTATATTCATGGAATAACAGGAAGCGGCAAGACCGAGGTGTTCCTTACTCTGGCTGAGAAAATGCTGAAAGAGGGCAAGGGAATAATCTATCTTGTTCCCGAGATTGCCCTGACCCACCAGATGGTGGATGCTGTAAAAAAGCGGTTTGCAGACACTGTGGCTGTGCTCCATTCTGCCCTTACTCCTGCTCAGCGCCTTAAGCAGTGGCGCCGTATACAGAGCGGAGATGCCAGGGTGGTGATAGGAGCCCGCAGCGGTATCTTTGCCCCGGTCCGAAACCTTGGTCTTGTCATAATAGACGAGGAGCATGAGAACTCCTATAAATCAGGTTCTTCTCCCCGGTACCATGCCCGTCAGGTTGCAATGTACAGGGCTAAGAAAGAGAATGCCAAGCTGGTGATGGGCAGTGCCACTCCATCGGTGGAGGCATATCATCTTATGGAGAAGGGGACAATAACCAGGCTTTCCCTTACCCGTCGTGTTTCCGGCGGACAGCTGCCACAGATACAGGTGGTGGACATGAGCTCCGAGCACTATGCTATTTCTGCAGTGCTCCAGAAAGAGATTATAAGGGTGTGCAGAGAGGGCAGGCAGGTTATCCTGTTTCTTAACCGCCGTGGATTCTTCTACAATTTCTCCTGTGCCGACTGCGGTTACGAAGCAAAATGCTCCCATTGCTCCATACCTCTTACATATCACAAGGACAGAGGTCTTCTAATATGCCATTACTGCGGTTATTCCCAGCGCCCTGAAAGTGCCTGCCCGAACTGCGGCTCGCTGCAGGTGGGATATAATGGCTTTGGAACAGAGAAGATAGAAGAGGATATAAAACGCCTTTTCCCAAGCCTTAAGACCCTCCGTCTGGACAGCGATACAGCCTCGGACAAGGGGAGGACCAAGGAGGTTCTGGACAGCTTTGCAAAAGGAGAGGCTGATATTCTTCTAGGCACTCAGATGGTGGCTAAAGGGTTCAACTTTCCAAAGGTGTCGCTGGTGGGAATAATCCTGGCTGATACTACACTTCAGATGCCGGATTTCCGCTCTGCTGAGCGTACATTCTCCCTTTTGACCCAGGTGTCAGGCAGGGCAGGGCGCTTCTCGGCCGGTGGCAAGGTGATAATTCAGACATATAGACCCGGCAACTATGCCATAGCGTGTGCCGCCGCCCTGGACGAGAAAAGCTTCTACAGAAGTGAGCTCCAGTCCAGGCAGCTTCTGGGGTTTCCCCCTTTCTCCAGACTGTTCCGCTTTGTATTCCGGAGTAAGAATCAGGAAAAAGCTCTTTCTTCTGCCTCTGATTTTGCACAGATGCTTACCAGGATGCAGCCAACAGGCTTCCGCTTCCAGATGCTGGGACCGGCCGAATGTCCTCTGGCTGTGATTTCAGATAACTATAGATATCAGATCATTATTAATACAGATAAATTTGCATCTGCACATGGTGTTCTTTCAGCTGCCTTGGCATCCTATAAGGTTCCTTCCGGAGTCTATGTGGAAGCTGATGTGGATCCTTTGAGTCTTATGTGATTATTTAGCCAGAAGATTGTTCAAGGCTGCATCTGCGGCCTGTCTGATCTCCGGTGGCCATCCTGCATCCCTGGCTACTATAAGCTGGTCTGCAGCGTTTGCATCTCCAGATTTTCCAAGTGAGTTGATCACCATAAGTACAATTTTGTGATTCTCGTATTTAGTGGCCCCTTCCTTGGTATAATCATTCTGCTCCTTAAGATATTCTGAAAGGACATTCACTCCGTTCTGGCAGTGGGGTGCAGCCTTTATGGCCAGGTCGGTGAAGGAAGGGCTGTAGGAGCCGTAGAGTATCTTCTTAAGGGCAGCTTCGGTTCCCCTTACCTTATATGGAGATTTCTCTATTGCGGCACAGGCGTTGATCATATAATCCCCGAATTCATAGTCGTTTACTATGGTCTCGGAGAAGATATAGGCGGCCAGATCCACCTTCTGGACTTCAAGGGCATTGGATTGCCTGCTTAAATCCAGAATAAGGGTGCGCCCCTTTGAGCTGTGCTCCCTGTCGGATATATCCTTGAGGATAGCTGTAGGGTTCCGTACAATTACAGCCATGGCTTTGGCTGCCCGGTCCTGTATTCCCGACTCCTTTGAATAGTCGCTCATTCTGGCGTGGAACAGAGGCTCATAGCAGTTTTTGGAATGGAGGCTTTCAAGGGCAAGTACACATGACCATGCAGTATCCTCGTTCTCCTTGAGCACATTTTCGTAGCCCTGGGTTATAAGGAAATACTGTTTTGTATTTGAATTCTCCAGAAGTTCTATGATGTTGTCCGAATACTGCACAGCTCCGATTTTTCCAAGGGCTTCTGCGGCAGTTCTTACAAGCTGGTTGTTGTCGGAATCTTTGAATATGGTGAAGATTAAATCTGCATCTTCTAAGGAATTGGTTTCTCCCAGCCGTTTTACAAGGACTTTGACGAATGCGTCCACAGCTTCGCTGCTCTGTCCTGCGAATTTCCCGTCCATTGTGGTTTTTAGCTTCTCTGACGCATATGTGCCTGCAAACCGGTCAGAACTGTCAAATGCATTTTCAAGAAGCTCTGTCTTATACTCAAGGTCAGACTGTTCCATAATTCTAATCATGGTCATAGTCTGATCAAAAGTGCCGGCGCTGAGCGGAAGTGCTATACAAAGGGCCAGAAGGGCAGATGTCAATAACTTTCTCATCTTTGCCTCCTACCGCTCATACAGGATACAGCTCTGCTCAAGCTGCTCCAGCTCCCTGCCGTCACCCGAGTAAGTGGTCTTGAGCACTTTCAGGTACTGCTCTGAATAAGTATAGTTTATATACCATTGAAGTTTCTTGTCCTCGCCCTGGAACTCCTCCCGGTATATCAGACCGTTACGGAATATGGACCGGTGCTGTGCCAGCAGGTTGTCATCCTTGTCATAAGCACTTTCACAGATAAGATTTCCATTCTTATCATATTCATTTATAAAATATTCAGACAGTATTCCATTGGCACTGAAGCTGTCCACCCGTGTGTTCCTGCCGTATTTATAAGTGTAGACATTGTAGGAGAGAAGGGCTTCATTTCCGTTATAAACTCTCCATTCTGCAGTCCTGCCTGCATCGTCGTAATCATATTCTTCTATGGCGATAAGCTTGTTTGAGCCGTTGAACAGAAGCTGTTCCTCAATTTTACCTGCTTCATTCCTGGTTATCACATAGTACCTGATAATATTGTTATCTTTATCCAGATAGCTCTTCCGTTCGGTGTGGACCTCGATCTTCTCGTTTACAACTAACTCGATAAGCTCGTTATGGATGTTATATATCTCGATACGTTCAGGGTTGAACTTGTCCTGACCATAGGTATAAACAGAGGTGGAGGTGACTTGTCCGTTCTCTTTCTTTATCTCTTTAAGAGGAACATGGGTTTTGGTGAACTTTACTCCGGAATCAGAGCTCTGCTGCTCCTTATCCTGTTCCTTTACCTTATCCTTGCTTTTTTCTTTCTTTGTCTTTGTCTCTGCTTCAGTTCTGGAGGTTTGATCTTTTTTCTGAGGTGCTGTTGTGGTACATGCTGTAAAGGTCAGACAAGCTGCTAAAAGCAGCCAAGCCAGGCGTTTGGCCATAATTCCTCCATCCTGATATTAAAACCCGCAAAGCCGCTTGGAGATAATCTCTTGAACTCATTGTTCAGGTGGGTTTTTTATCCTCAGATTTCATGAGTATTCCGAAAGGAATGCCAATTTATCCTGGAAAAATCCCTTTACTATGGTTTGCTCCAAGAGATTTCCACTCCGCCCGCACTCCGCAGGCGCTCTTATTCTTCTTCTGCAAGTGCAGCATCTATGCTGCTGATGAGCCGCTGAGCCAATGCTTCTGCATCAGTTCTGTCCTGCTCAGAGGATTTCTGTTCCCTGAAAAGCTCATCTATTAAATTTATACATGTTAATAAAGATATTTTCAAGGGTTCTTTGATATGGAATGATGATTGTGATTTATTAATTTCTTGTTCGAGATATGAAAGGATTCTGTTGATATAATCAGGATCCTCATTCGTCTGGAATGAGAACGAGGACCCTAATAAATTAATCTTGAAAGTATTGCTCATATCAGCTTAAAGTCAGAAAATATTGAGCTGATCCTTGCCAGGTGCGTTATCATCCGGACCCAGCTGAATATTCAATGTATCTTCCTGTGGAGCTGAGAAAGAGAATGCGTTCTGAGCATTCTTGACTTCGCCTACATGGGATGGAGCGTTGGAAATAGGCTCCAGGTTGTCAAAGTCATCAAAAATCTTGATAGCATTGGCAAGTTCGTTCTCAACTTCATCATTGCCGCTCTTAAGGGAGGAGACAATGCTCTCCAGCTCTTCTTCCCGGATCTTTGCATTTGAAAGGTTTGTCCTGAGCTGTGCATTCTCAGCTCTGAGAGCCTTGATCATCTCAATTGCTTTTGCAATGCGGTCTTCCAGCGCCTTGATCTGTTCCATTATGCTCATCCTGTTCTCCATCAAGCCTTAAGGGCTTCTTTTGCTTTTTCAACAAGTGCTGTGAAAGCAGCCTTGTCCTCGATAGCCATATTGGAAAGTGCCTTTCTGTTCAGAACAATGTTAGCCTTGGCCAGACCGTTCATGAACTGTGAATAGGTAGTTCCCTGGTTTCTGCATTCTGCTGAGATTCTGGCAATCCAGAGGGATCTGAAGTGTCTTCTTCTCTGCTTTCTGTGGTCATAAGAATTCTGGAGCGCTCTTGCTACAGTCTCTTTTGCTGTCTTGAAAAGCAGGCTTCTTGAGCCTCTGAATCCTTTTGCTCTCTCTAAAATTTTCTTTCTTCTATCATGACGTCTTGTTCCGTCTACTGCTCTTGGCATAATCTAACTCCTTTGATTTAATTAACTGTAAGGCATCAAAACCTTTGCTCTTGCCTGCTCAGCCTTGCTGAGGATTCCAGAATGTCTAAGGTTTCTCTTCCGCTTTGTTGACTTCTTGGTCAGAATATGACGCAAGCCCATCTTCTTGTACTTGATTTTTCCAGTTCCTGTAAAGGAATATCTTTTTGCCGCAGATTTGCGAGTCTTCATTTTTGGCATGCAAACGCCTCCTATTTTTTGCCCTTTGGACTCAATAACATGGACATATAACGGCCCTCCATCATAGGGGGCTTGTCCAGATTGTACTCATCGTTCAAAAGCTCCAGGATTTTCTCCAGTGTCTCACGTCCTATCTCGGTATGAGCCAGCTGACGTCCCTTGAACCTTACGGTGATCTTTACCTTGTTTCCTTCGTCGAGAAATTCTTTAACGTGTTTGGTCTTGAACTGCAGGTCATGTATTTCGATTAATGGCTGCATTCTTACTTCTTTTATTTTTATCTGCTTCTGCTTCTTCTTTGACTCCTTGAGTTTTTTCTCCTGGTCAAAGACATATTTTCCATAATCCAGCAGTTTGCAGACTGGCGGATTGGCCTGGGGTGCCACCTCAACTAAATCGTAGCCCCTTTCCTGCGCTAAAGTAAGTGCCTCCTGAATTGATACGACGCCTTTCTGTTCGCCGTTTTCATCCAACAGTCTAACTTCTCTAACTCTTATACCCTCATTAATTCTTAATTCCTTTTCAGCCAATAGTCCTCCTAATATAAATTCAGTAATAATATGTTCAAAAAAAATATCATATACAAATAAAATAGTCAATATCGGCGCGGAAATGACGATAAATGTGAATAGGAACAGCTATGACAGGCATATCATACACCATTATAGGCGGGGAAAAACAGAATAATACCCCCCATACAATACCATGGACTCTTCTTGTGCTTAACCGGGGACGCTCTGCTGTACAGGTTTCCCATCTTAAGTTTGCCGAGATCATTTCTATAGAAAGCTCCACCCATAGACGACATGAAACTGTTCCCAATGTAAAGACCCTTATCACAGACACATCGGTAAATCCTGGAGAGCAGGTGAACCTTGGAATAAGTGCTGCAAGATATCCTTTTGTAGCAGTCATCTGGAACGACATGCAGCTTAGAACCCTGTTCTCGCCTCAGTTCGTAAGAGAGGTGGAGGAAAGCGGCGCTGTCTGCTCTGTTCCTATGCTCTACAGCCACAGAGGAGATCTTATTCCTTCCATACCGACCCCGGCCCATTCAATGCGTACTGTCAAGACTATTCCCATGACTGCTA
>CADAEX010000053.1 GCA_902787125.1 uncultured Spirochaetaceae bacterium | reverse complement strand
CAGAACGTTATACGGCATGTGTGACAACAGGAGGACGTTCAACAATGTCAGCATCGTCGCCCTTCTCCCCTTCTACGATTGTCTGATCGTACAGAGATACTATATTGACCTTGCAGCCATATTCATCTGCAAGAATTGTTGCTGTATCAGCATCAATCTGCTGGTTTATTGTAACCATCTGACCCATGCCGATAAGTTTGGTTATGACATCAGATGCCTTGAGGTTGAGCTTCTTGGCCAGTTCCGCAACAGTTATGACATCCATTATATCGATGCTCTTTGGAACAGGATTGGCTTTCTGCACATCCTTTTTCTTCAACTGATAGTTCTTTTCGATCTCTTCAATGTTATCCCTGCGGGTCTTCTGATAATCAGCCTTCTTCTTGGTCTTGAAGAACTTCTTTCCTCCGGTGCGGCCAGCCATCTCCGGTGGCATCTCTGAGCTCTCGCCTCTAGGTCTGAAACCGCCCTGACCCTCTGGACGCGGTTTAAAACCGCCCTGTCCTTCCGGCCTTGGCTTAAAGCCGCCACCCTGGCCCTGCCATTCGCCGCGGGGTTTGAATCCGCCGGGCTGGCCTTTCCAGCCACCCTGACCCTCCGGCCGTTCGCCGCGGGGCCTGAATCCGCCGGGCTGGCCTTTCCAGCCACCCTGACCCTCCGGCCGTTCACCGCGGGGTCTGAATCCGCCGGGCTGGCCTTTCCAGCCGCTCTGGCCTTCCGGCCGTTCACCACGGGGTCTGAATCCGCCGGGCTGACCTTTCCAGCCGCTCTGGCCTTCCGGCCGTTCGCCGCGGGGTCTGAATCCGCCGGGCTGACCTTTCCATTCTCCCTTTGGAGGAGCCGCAGGCTTTTCCGGCTTCTGTGTTGCAGGTGCGGGAATATCTGTCTTAGGAGCTTCTGGCTCAACGACAGGAGCAACAGGAGCAGCAGGAACTACCTTAGGTTCCGGCGCAGCAGGCTCTGGAGCAGGAACATTTGTTTCTGCAGGCACAGCAGGCTTCTTTGCTACAACCTTTTTCTTTTTTACAACAACTTTTTTCTTCTTCTGCTCAGCCTCTGCCACTGGTTCCGGTTTTTCCACCACAACCTCGCGTTTAGGCTGCTTGATCAAAGTTGCCCTTGGTTTTTCTTTCTTATCCAATTCTTCAGACATATATTCCTTAAACCTCTTTATTTATCTTCGCTATCGTCAGATTCTTCCCCGGCCTCTTCCTCATCTTCTTCTTCCTCGAAGCTGAGCTCTACACCGCAGTTAGGACAGTGATCCATATCCTCTGTAATAGGCTTTCCGCATTCAGGACACTCGTAATATTCCTTTTCCTCATCAAGTTCCTCTGCAGCATCTGCCTCTTCTTCAATAGGCTCGATATCATCATCCATAATCTCGACATTCTCTTCGATGATGGATTTCACAAGCTCAAAGTCAGCCTTGGTGAATCCTGGAATCTCAAGAAGCTTGGATTCGCTCATGCTTATGAATGTCTCGATCTCAACAATATTATGCTCTGCAAGCAGATTGACAATGCGTTCCGGAATATCAGGAAGCTCGGAAAGTTTTGTAATCTCCTCTGTCTGCTCACCGCTCTCTCCGAACAGATCGGATACTGCCTTCTTGGTCTCGAAGATATCCATCTCCTGGAACTGGGATTCGGTCTTTACATCGATGTTCCAGTCTACAAGGCGGTTTGCAAGCCGCACATTAAGACCCTGCTTTCCGATGGCAAGTGAAAGCTGACTGTCGCTTACAACTGCCAGAGCCTGACGCTTTGCCTCATCCAGGATGTATACCTGCTGAACTTCGGCAGGTGAAAGAGCATTCTTGATATATACAGTAGGATCGGTATCATACTTAAGTACATCAATCTTCTCCCCTTCCATCTCCCGGACAACAGCCTGGATACGGGCACCACGGAGACCTACGCAGGCACCTACCGGATCAATGTCGTCACGGTGTGTATAGACAGACATCTTAACACGGTAGCCCGGCTCCCGCACTATCTTGAAAATCTCGATAGTCTTGTCCGCAATCTCAGGAACCTCAAGCTCAAAGAGCTTCTTGACAAATTCTGTATGGGTTCTGGAAAGAACTATGCTGAGTCCGTTCTCATCTTTCTTCACTTCATATACATATGCCTTGATACGGTCGTTGGCATGGTATACCTCTCTTGGGGACTGATACCGCTTAGGAAGGATTCCCTCGGTCTTGCCCAGGTCAACAAAGATGTTTCCATTGTGCTCCCTCTGGCAGTAGCCTACAATCATCTCTCCAACTTTATCGATGAACTCGGAGTAGATCTTGTCATCCTTGATTGCCTTGCTCCGCTGATTTATCCGCTGGTGAGCGCTCTGGACATCCATACGCCGGAATGTCTGGGGATCTATGTCAATAAGAAGCTCGTCGCCGATCTCGCAGTCAACCATACCGAACTTCTCCTTGGCTTCATCAATATCAATTTCCACAGCATCGTCAATGACATCATCAACAATTCTTTTCTTGACCTGAAGATAAACTTCATTCTCATCATCGCTGAACTTAACTTCCACGCCGTCGACAGTACCGAATTTCTTCTTATATGCAGCCAGCATTGTATCTTCGATTGTCTTAAGCGCAAGCTCGTGGGAAATACCTTTTTCCTCTTCGTAGATTCTGATTGCCTCAGCTAATCCAGATGCCATTTCTTTATGCCTCCTCCCAAGAGAAATCCAACTTAGCCTTCTTTATCTGGCTATAAGGAATTTTATTCTCGGTTCTTTCATTTTTATTTTCTATTGTTTCAACAGATTCAATAACCACATTCTGAGCATCGGCCGACATAATTACACCATGCAGCCATTCGCTCTTTCCATCGCACAGGATCTTGACACGGCGTCCTGTGAAAACCCCAAACTCATCTGCGTTCTTTATGTTCCGGTTGATACCTGGAGAAGAAACCTCAAAATAGACATCTCTGGTATCAGAGGCAACTTCTGCACGGGCAGCCGCAAGGCGGTGCACCCGCTCGCAGTCTTTTACCGAAACACCTGAAGGTGAATAGATGACAAGGCTTATATGGATGCCATCCTGCCTGTTTGCGGCAGTAAGCTCCACAATACTGAAGCCAAGTCCCTCCACCACAGGAGAGAGCAGCTGGTAATAAGTTCCGTTCTTATCTGCAAAATCCATAAAAAACCTACAAAAAAAGGAGCCGCTTTTACGGCTCCTTTAATACATAAAAATATTAAAAGTTACTCATATAATAGTAAAAAACAAAAAGTTAATCAATAGCAAATGTGATTATATCTGGTTTTTCACAGCCATTTTCTTTAAGAATCCCGGCACAGGCCGAGGCTGTGCTTCCTGTAGTAAAGATATCGTCCAGCAGAAATACATTCTTGTCCTGGCACAGCACCCTGAAATTACGGGCATCCCCGGCCGTCATATAAAGCTTGTCAACAAGCTCTTCCTTTCGCTCCTGCCGGTTCAGCTTCTTGAGCTGCCGCCCCCTGCGCCGCCGGAGCACGGCGGCGAAAGGGATACCGTATATCCCTTTCAGAGCCCGGCAGACTGCCTCCATGTGATTATAGCCTGTCTTCTTAAGTCTTGCCGGGCTGCAGGGGGCTGGGACCAGGAGCACATTCCTGAGTCCTTTTCTGCGCAGATACCTATATACCACCAGAGCCAGGAACCGGCCTATGCGGCGCTGTCCCTTGAACTTGTAAAGACCTATCACAGTTTTGGCAGTTCCCTCATAGTCCCAGAAATAGTGGTTCTTGCCAAAGTTATAGTCCTCGTTCCTGCACCGCATGCAGATTTCAAACTCGGATATCAGAGGGTGGCCGCAGACATGGCACTTCTCCCCTTTCTCCTCATGGAACAACAGGGGGAAAGCACATTTCCTGCACAACCCGTATTTTTCAG
Organism: uncultured Spirochaetaceae bacterium; assembly: GCA_902787125.1. GTDB lineage: Bacteria > Spirochaetota > Spirochaetia > CADAEX01 > CADAEX01 > CADAEX01. The sequence goes on along the minus strand of CADAEX010000053.1, from coordinate 6,230 downwards.
AGAAAGAGTCGCTTGTGCCGCACAGAAGGCAGCTCATGTCAAAGACAAGTGACAGTATGTTCATACCCCTATATACAAGGGAAATGTTATTTTTGCTTCAAATTTTGCTCCACAAATTTCAAAAAAATGAAAAAAATATAATACCCAGCAAATAGCACCTGCTTTCAGCAGACGTGTACCCATGCCGACAAGCAAAGCACGATGCTTCAAGCAGGCACTTTTGCTGGGTTGATTATCTCAAACTGTTTTTTGAAATTTGTTATGCACTGGACGAAGGGTCAATTAGTGCCGATAAATCGTGCTATCTGGGCATCTGTTGCCTTAGGAAGAATCTTTTGCAAGTGATCCTCAATCTTCTTTCTTGATGATTCAGGCTTACATCTGTAAAGCCCTTTTGTGAAGCGTTCTCTGAACAGTTCCTCAGGAGTTGAGTACTCGGTTATTCCCCAGCCATAGGTGTTGCCATCCTTATCAAGCCGATATGGGAAGTCAGACACACAGACATAGCACTGCATCTGCAGGCGGGTGATAATTGTGTCAAATCCTTTCCTGCCACCGTTTTTATCGAATCCGGCCGCTGATTTCAATCCATTGGACTGGATAAAACCATAATTGGAAAGTGCATTGTAAACATACTGGTCCTGATATGGCACAAGCCCTGCATCCTTCCGGGACTCGAAGTCGTATCCGTTTCTCCGCCAGTTGGCCAGATGTCTGTACCATTCAAGGGTTGCAAAGCCGCATTTCTTGCCGAAGATCTTTCCATAGGCATAGCCGTCCCTGATAATCTCCCCTTTCCACTCCCAGGGGCCTGGTATTGCAGTAAACCAGCACTTCGGATCCACATGCTCCTCGATGGAGAAGCCCTCAATATCGTTTACAAAGAATGGGAGAAATCCCCATTTATCTATTAGATTCTCAATATCTTTTTTTGACCTGATAACCATACTTATGAAAATGATAGTTTGTGCCAGTTTATAAGTCAAGAAGCTGTTTGACGAATAATCTAATACATGGTAATTTTTTTATATGATACGCATTATAGGCAGAAACAAATGCAATGAGACAAAGAAGGCTCTCAGGTTCTTCAAGGAACGCGGGATAAAGGTGCAGTTCCAGAATCTGGATGAACGGGAGCTTACCGCCGGAGAGCTTGAGAATATATTCAAGCTGATCAAGCCGGATGCACTTCTGGACACAGAATCCAAGGAATACAAGAAACGGGGCATGGCATATATGGATTTTGACACACCCCAGGAGCTTCTTGAGGATCAGCTGCTGCTGAAGACTCCAATAGTCATACTAGGCCGGAGCGCAATGGCCGGCTTTGACCAGGATTTCTGCAAGAAGATTGCAGAATCGGAAAAATAATTACAGCTCTATCTTAGTTCCTGCCGGAACAATCAGAAGAGAATCCACCTTCAGCTTTTTGGCAGTCTCCTGGTCAAACAGCTTGCCAGGCGCCATATGGTAAGGCACTGAATGCTTTGCCCCTATCATCTTGGCACACTCTGTGGCCTCTTCCGGACCCATGTTGTACTTTCCGTCCATACAGAGGAATGCGTAATCAAGCTTAAGATCCTTGAAGCCCGGCATTGCATCGGTGGTTGATGTGTCGCCAGATAAATAGACAGTCTTGCCGTCGATGGTCAGAATATAGCCCACACACTCTTCTTTCTTGTGATTCTTGTTGTAGGCAGGCACAGCCTCAATCTGAATGCTGCCCACCTTCTTTGTCTGGTACTTGCCGTCAATCAGCATATCCTTGCTGCGGAGAACAACTGTCTTCTCTGTCTGTTTTACCAGATCGATATTGTTGTGATCCCGGTGCTCGTGGGTCACCAGGATAAGGTCGGCCTGCTTGTCATAGCCCTCACCTGCATAAGGATCAACATAGATGACCATTCCATCGGCAGCCTCAATCCGCACACTGCCGTGGCCCTGATAAAGGAGGGATGCTCCGAATACAGGAGATGCGGCGACAGCTGCCATGCACACAAAGAATAAACCTTTCATGCTCATAAGCTTTCTCCCAGCTTCTTCACCTCGGCCAGTTTGGCGGCAGACTTGTTCTCCGGGTCATGGGCAGTGATTATCCCCATATCCTTTGCGCTGAAATATCCAACTATACTCTTATACTGGGAGATGATGCCGTCGTATACACCTGGGGACATGGAGCTGACAAGCAGAGCATATTTCTTCACCTTTGGAATAGGATATGCATAGAACCGGCTGATCACAGACTGCATCTGACCGCTTATGCCCCAGTAGTAGACAGGGCTTGCGAAAACAATCATGTCGGCACTGTCAATTCCTTCATATACCTGAGTCATGTCATCCTTCTGTATGCACTTGCCGTTTCCCTTGGTATGGCAGTATTCACATGCCAGGCAGCCGCGTATCTGCTTTGTACCAACCTGGATCACATCCACTGTATGTCCCTTGCTCTCCGCACCCTCTTTGAATGCATTGACCATTGCTGTTGTGTTCCCATTCACATGGGGACTTCCGTTCAAAACTAAAATTTTCATGTCTATACCTCCATTTCTCCATTGTGGAACATCATGGCAGCCTCCTCGCTGTATGGATACACAAGATGCTCCGAAAGGACAATCGCCTTGCTGAAATATTTCTTAAGTGCCTGCCTGAACTTAGGATGAGCACATTTATCTATGATAAGGTCAGCCCGCTCTATCACATCAAGGCCGCGCATATCAGCAACCCCCTGTTCTGTAATAAGAATCTGGACATTTTTGATTGTATGGTCTATGTGGCTTACCATAGGCACTATGCTGGAAATCTTTCCATCCTTTGCCGTGGATTTGGTGATGAATATGGAGACCCCTGCATTCCCGCAGTAATCCCCGGAGCCTCCTACACCGTTCATGAGCCTGGTTCCTCCCACATAGCTTGAGTTCACATTTCCATAGAGGTCTGCCTCTATTGCTGTATTGATGGAAATTACCCCGAGGCGGCGTATAACCTCAGGACTGTTGGAGATCTCCATAGGCCGCAGGATAATCTTATCCCTGTAATGGTCTATGTGCCTGTAGAATTCCTCCATCTCCTCAGTGGACATGGCCAGGCCGGCCGCAGATATAGAGTCGATTTTCCCGGCATATGCCAAAGCAAGGAAGGAGCCCTTTTATGACTGCATCGGAGACAGCACCCACACCAGCCTGCAGAGGAGGAAGAGGATTGCACAGTCTTCCCTCCTTCACCTCATTCTTAAGGAAAGAGACAAGGTTCTCTGATATCTTTTTTGTCTCAGCATCAATTTCGCCGGCAATTATTCCCCGGTCCGGAATATCGCTCTCCACAACAGCCACTATCTTTGAAGGGCTGCAGGGAATATATGGAGTTCCTATCCTGTCATTCGGCTTAAGAATATTAATCGGCTTGGTATAAGGTGCCGGCTCAGGGATATAGATATCGTGTATTCCCTCCACGCAGGCAGGTATCTTGGTATTAAGCTCCACTATGACCTTGTCTGCGCATGCCACATAGGTATCGCTGGCACCTACCGAAAAGGTGGGGATTATGTTGCCGTTCTCGTCTATGGCCGCAGCCTCCACCAGTGCCACATCAATATGATTCAGATAATTGCTCCGCACCCATTTGGCCATGTTGCTGATGGGCAGGTCCACATACTTGATCTTTCCCTCGTTTATAGCATTGCGCAGATCCTTGTTGCTTTGGTATGGCATGCGGCAGGAGAGGGCTCCGGCACGGGTCAGCACTCCATCAAAATCATCTCCTGTAGAGGCTCCTGAATAGACAGTCAGATTAAGACGTTCCCCAGCTTCTGCACGGGCGGCCAGCTCCTTGGCCACAACCTTTGTGTATCCCGAGAGACCGAAGCCGCTGACACCCAGAGTCATATCGGGCTTTATAAAGCTGGCTGCCTCTTTTGCTGTGCAGACCTTCCCAAGCACCTCCGCATTGCGGATCCGTTTTTTAAGTTCATCGCTGATGATCACCGGTTGTATCTCCTTCAGACAAATTCAAAATCAATCACGCTGAGATATAAAATAAGGAAGAGCAACAAACACTATGCCACCTATCATATTTCCTAATGTAACCCAGCACAGATTGTACATCTCTCCGGCAAAGCTGACTGCCTGCCCAGCAGGATTAAAAAGAGAATAGGTCAAAAGCGTCATATTGGCAACACTGTGCTCAAAGCCAGTTGTAAAGAAAGCAATCAGACACCAGAATATCATTATAAGCTTACCACTTTCGGTCTTGCATCTAAAGCCACACCATACAGCAATACATACAAGCATGTTACACAGAATACCTCTGGAAAGAAGCTCAATTGCCGGTGCAGACATCTTTGCAAGCGCAGTCTTGGCCATAAAGTCACCGACAGGTCCATTACCTAGCCCTGACAGATGGAACAATAATGCCAGAAGCACTCCACCGCACATATTTCCTAGCCAGCATACAATCCAAAGGGTAATGCAGTTACTCAATGTTGTCTTCTTCTTTAGAAGTCCTGCGAACATAACCAGGTTATTTCCAGTGAAAAGCTCGGATCCTGCCATTACCACAAGCGAAAGAGCTACACCAAAGGTTGCTCCCATAGCAAGCTTTGCTGCCGGAGCACCAGCCATAAGGCCTCCTACGGTAAACGACAGCAGTATGCCGAAACCTATGTACATACCGGCCAGAATAGAAAGAACAATGTACCCCATCGGATTTCTTTTAAGGAAAGAACTTTTTGCAGCTGCTGCTCCTGCTGCTGCTTCAAAATCATCTTTAAACATATCACATCCCCCTTTTGTGTGTTTTAATTATATGTCCTGCTATACATTCTATGACTTCCTCATACTCTAAAAGCCCCTTATCTACAGCACTTACTGAGATTCCAGCCTTCTCAAGGCAAAGCTGTATGCTACTGCCCGGCGATACAATATTATGCTCAAGGTGATGTCCCTTTGCCAGCAGAAGCGGTACCAGAACTGCCTTCTTTATTCCCTTGGCCGAGATCTCGGCAGCAATATCTTCAATCGACGGATGCCCATGAAGCATTATAAGATATGAATCGGGAACAGTTTTTCTTACAATATCAAGAATCTTATCATAGCTTTTAAGTGCATCTTCGCCAGCACCATGACCGACAAGTATCAAAGCTTCCATTTCAACCTCATTTCTCCAAACGATATTTATAAAGTGCAGACTCATCCCCGTTTATCTTGATTCCATACCCGATGCACTTTCTCATCATGGCATCCTCAGCCTCAATCTCTTCCGGTCTCTGAACTGCAAGCACCTCACCATTCTTTAACATGCACACCCTGTCACTGTATGTAAGGCTGAGGGGCGTGTCGTGGGAGGTTATGATTATCCCGATACCTTCGCCTGCCAACCTTCTCAATATAGTCATCATCATTATCTGATGAGACACATCAAGGCCTGCCGCAGGCTCATCCAGCAGGATATACCTGCTGTTTTGTGCAATAACCATGGCCAGATAACACCTTTTAAGCTCGCCTCCTGAAATCTCGTTCAGCCATCTGTCCCTCATATCCTGCACATCTGTAAGCACCATAGCATTATCCACCATTGTTCTGTCAACCGATGACAGCCGGTGAGAAATACCGGTATGGGCATATCGCCCATGAGAAACCAGAGTCCTGACATTAAGCCTTACCGGGATCAGTGTCTGAGGAAGGTATGCAACCAGTCTGGCTCTCTCCAGATGACGCAGCCCGGCAATCTCTTTTCCGTCTGCCTTAATGCTTCCATTATATCTCAGGATATTGTCGATTGCTTTCAAGAGTGTACTTTTACCGCTGCCATTCTCTCCGATGATACTTGTTATCTCTCCTTCGCCAAAGGACAGAGAGGGTATTCTTATAACAGGCTGCCCATTATAGCCGGCAGAGAGATTCTTTATCTCGACCATGCTTATCCCCTCATCCGCTTCTTAGCAATCATTATTATAAAGAATGGAGCACCAAGAAGTGAAATCAGCATTCCTACAGGTAATTCATAGGGGTACATGATATTTTTTGCCAGCAGATCTCCTGCAAGGATAAGGTTACTTCCCCATACAGCACTCAGCAGCAATTTATCAGCAAAACTGGATCTGCTGATCTGTCTTATAAGATTTGGAACTATAAGCCCTACAAAGCTTATAAGACCGCATACGCTGACCGATGCAGCTGCAAACAGAACCGCAGCCGTTGCAATCACCAGAATAACCGCAACAAGTTTCTTCATGT
>CADAEX010000052.1 GCA_902787125.1 uncultured Spirochaetaceae bacterium | reverse complement strand
AAGCTGCAAGGAACAGTATGACAGTTATGCTGTCTATGAACATGGAAAGAATTGCTGACATGAGCATGAATGATATGAAAATAGGAATAACCTTGTAGTGAACTGCTTTTGCAATCCGCAGACAGAGCCAGGCGAAGAAGCCGGTTCGGGCCATTCCCTCGACCATTATCATCATTCCGGCTATGAATATTATGGTGGCCCAGTTGACACCGCTGTTTATGGCCACTTCCACATCCTTTGCATACCAGAAGGTTCTTGCTGTCATGGAATCAAGGCTCAGCGCGGTCCATGCTGCTTCCATGCTGTGCATGCACAGACCGAATACAACGACCAAAGTTGCTGCCGCACCTGTCAGGGTAATATAGTGCCGCTCAAATTTCTCACTTATAATGAAAGCGAACATGATGACAAAAATTGAAACAGCAAGAATCTGCGCCAACATGTTATTGATTTTACATTTTTAAAAATTTTAATACAAGAGATTTATATTAATTATAAATAATTTTTATAATTTAGCTGCGGAAGTTAACAAAAGGTGGATATGCTTTCTTTACTGCGGAGTAGAGAAGATATCCTCCTATTATGCCTGCCAGATTCTGGACTATATTGCCAGGAATCTCCACAACAGCGGCCCCGGCTCCGGCCATAAGGCTGCCGACTGCAAAATAACCGCCTGCCATAATCACTGTCCCCACTGCAAATACAATGATTCCGGACACAATCACCGAGAACTTGTTTTCCCTGTGAAGGAGAAGCTTTAAGATAAGGCCTACTGCAAGGCCCTGAAGACCATGGATAATAAAGGAGAATGGTGCCCACTGGGAGAAACCGCTTATTATGTCAGCAATGGCAGTTCCAAGACCCCCTGCAATGAATGCTGTAAACGGGCTGAAAGAGAGGGCAGTGAAGTAGATTGCCAGATCTCCCAAATTAATATAACCCCGGGTGGGGGCAATGGGAATGCGCACTGCAATAGTCATGACTACAGTCACTGCAGTGAGGATTGCCGCAGATGCTATTTTAAAAGATATGCTGTTAAAACCTTTTGAACTGTTCATTATACACTCTCCGGGGAAACTATACCTACTTATACAGTAGGTAATGAAAATATATTTAACTTGCCAGCCTGTGTCAATATATTTTTTTGTTAAATTTTTTTATGTTACTTGAAACACATTATCCCTCTGATATAAAATAAATCGTGATAACCAAAAACATCTTTTCAAACATCTGCCCTCTGGACCATCGGTATTACCTTGCCAACAGAGCTGTTTTCGACGAGCTGGCAAAATACCTGTCCGAAGAGGCTGTAATCAGGTACTCTGCACTGGCAGAGGCCGCACTGGTAAAGACTCATGTCTATCTGAACATGCAACACCCTGAACAGTATTATGCTGCAGTGGATGAGGCCATAGCTAAGGTCCAGCCCACGTTATCAAGCGTTACATTCCAAAAGAGCTGAGCCCTTATGTCCACCTGGGGGCCACCTCGGTGGATATCATGGACACCTCTGCCTCCATGCGGATCCGGGATGCAGTGCAGAAGGTGATTGTCCCTCTCCTCATCGAGGTGGAGGATCTTTTGATAAAGATCGCAGCCGATCAGGCTGCCACCCCCCAGGTGGGCCGCACCCACGGCCAGCATGCCGTACCTATCACACTGGGCTTTGCCTTTGCTGAATATGTATCCCGTCTGGGCAAATCCATAATCGAAATTGAGAAACGTTCCCACAACCTCCGGGGCAAGCTGGCCGGGGCTGTAGGTGCATACAACTCCACCAGCCTTATGGTGAAGGATCCGGAGGCTATGGAGAAAAAGTACCTTGAGTTCCTTGGTCTTGAGCCCTCTGAGCACTCCACACAGCTGGTGGAGCCGGAGTACCAGCTGCGGCTGCTATTAGAAATCAACACAGCCTTCGGCGTCATCGCCAATCTGGCCGATGATATGCGGAACCTGCAGCGCTCAGAAATTTCCGAGATCCGGGAGATGTTCACCTCCACACAGGTCGGCTCTTCCACCATGCCTCAGAAGCGGAACCCATGGAACAGCGAGCATGTGAAAAGCCAGTGGAAGGCCTTTGCACCACGCATGATGACCTTCTTCATGGACCAGATATCAGACCATCAGCGGGACCTGACCAACTCAGCATCCCAGCGCTTCATAACAGACTACCTAGCCGGCTTCAGCGCAGCTGTCAACCGGCTCAAGAAAGTTCTCTCATCCCTCCATGTGGACAAGGAGCGCCTTATGAAGAACCTCTCCTTCACCGGAGACCTGGTTCTTGCCGAGGCTGCCTACATCCTCCTTTCCTGCGGCGGCGAGCCTGATGCTCACGAGATTATCCGCAAGATCACCCTTGAGAGCGAGAAGACAGGGGAGCGGATGTGCGCTATCCTTAAGAAGAACGACAATATCTGGAACACAATCAAGACCCAGATGGAGAGGACCATCGGCTTAGAGCCTGAGGAGTTCTTCAGCCATCCGGAGCTTTACCGCGGCCTTGCTGCCCAGAAGGCATCTAAGCTTGCTGCCAAGTATAAGGCAGAGATGGAGAAACTCAAAAAATGAATATTGTAGTGATCGGTGCCCAGTGGGGCGATGAGGGCAAGGGAAAGATTGTAGATTACCTTGCAGGTGATTCCTCTGTTGTAACCCGCTTCTCAGGCGGTGCCAACGCAGGACATACCATAGTAAGCGGCGGTGTGACATATAAGCTTCATCTGGTTCCATCCGGCATCGTTTATCCTGATAAGACTGTAATCCTTGGAACAGGAATGGTCATTGACCTGGAATCCCTCTTTGCAGAGCTCAAGACTCTGGAGGAGCAGGGTATATCCTGGAGAGGGCGCGTCCTTATATCAGACCGGGCCCACCTGGTGTTTCCTACATACAAGGCAATGGATTTGGAGATGGAGAAAAAGCGCCGCCACCCTATCGGCACAACAGGCCGGGGAATAGGTGTAGCCTATGCCCAGAAGGCAGACCGGGACGGTGTACGGGCCGGCGATGTCTTCAATCCCGATGTCTGGAGCCGGCTTAGAGAAGAGGAGAAAGCTTTCATCTCACCTTACATGGAAGATCTTAAGTCCATGCTTGTGGATCTTGTCTCCTACATGGCAGAACATAAAACAGATAAAAAGCTTTTTGAGGGTGCCCAGGGTGCACTTCTGGATATTGATACCGGTACATATCCATATGTATCATCCGGTTACTCAATTGCTTCAGGAGCTTGTGCCGGCGGCGGAATCGGAGCCCTTGATATAGATGCTGTCTATGCTGTGTTCAAGGCCTATTCCACCCGTGTGGGCAACGGACCTTTCCCCACTGAGTTTGACCACGACTCCGAAGGGGAGCTTGAGAACAAGGTGCGTGTGACAGGCCGTGAGTTCGGCGTCACAACCGGCCGGCCACGGCGTTGCGGTTACCTGGATCTGGTGGCACTTAAGTATTCCTGCAGAGTCAACTCAATCAGCGATCTGGTTCTTACCCATCTGGATATCTATGATGATATGGAAGAGATCAAGGTGTGCACCGCATACGAGATTGAGGGCAAGAGAGTCACTGATTTCCCTGCCCGTGTGGACATGCTTGAGAAGGCAAAACCTCTCTACCAGACCTTCAAGGGATGGAAGAAGAAGATAGGCGGCACCAAGAAGTTCGAGGATCTGCCCCAGAAGGCCAGGGAGTATGTGGAGTTCATCGAGAAGTACACAGAGACTCCTATCACCATCATCTCCGTAGGCTACGAAAGGGATGACACCATGATCAGAAAACCGGTATGGACAAGATAATTGTTCTTGACTTCGGCAGCCAGTATAACCAGCTGATTGCCCGCAGAATCCGTGAATTCGGAGTCTACAGCGAGCTTCACAGCGGCGATATGAAGCTGTCTGACATAACTGCCATGAGGGATGTGAAAGGCATTGTCTTCTCAGGCGGTCCCAACAGCGTCTATGACCCTGATGCACCAAAGTGCGACCCGGCAATATACACATCAGGAATCCCTATCTTAGGAATCTGCTATGGAATGCAGATGACCCACCATATGCTGGGGGGCAGTGTTAAATCAGCAGAAAAGAGGGAATACGGCAGGGCCGAGATAGAGTGCCGGAGTTCAGTTCTATTTGACCGGCTTCCTATGCAGCAGGTGGTGTGGATGAGCCACGGCGACCAGGTTGCCTCTCTTGCCCCTGGTTTCAAGACTATAGCATCAAGCGCAACCTGCCTGAACGCAGCCAGTGCTGACGAGGCCCGCCATATCTACACGCTGCAGTTCCATCCTGAGGTGCGGAATTCCCAGTATGGTCTGGAGATACTGAGGAACTTTGTGTTCAAGGTATGCAAGGCCAAGGCTGACTGGACCATGAAGGACTTCATACAGCGGCAGATAGAGGAGATACAGACCAAAGTAGGGGACGATAAAGTGCTGCTGGGTCTTTCCGGCGGTGTGGACAGCTCTGTTGTGGCAGCCCTCCTGAACAAGGCTATCGGAAAGAACCTTTACTGCATGTTCATAGACCACGGACTGCTCCGCAAGGGGGAGGCCGAATCTGTGATGGAGACCTTCTCCAAGAACATGGACCTGAATCTTATCAAGATAGATGCCTCTGAGCGCTTCATGGAGAAGCTGAAAGGAGTTTCTGACCCAGAGAAGAAGCGCAAGGTCATAGGAGGGGAATTCATCTACACCTTCCGGGATGAAGTGGCCAAACTTCTTAAGGGGACCGATATCAAGTGGCTGGCCCAGGGGACCCTCTACACCGATGTGATAGAGAGCGGCACCAAGACAGCCCAGACTATAAAGAGCCACCACAATGTAGGCGGCCTGCCCAAGGATATGAACTTCAAGCTCCTTGAGCCCCTGAGCCGTCTGTTCAAGGACGAGGTCCGGGCCCTCGGGACAGCCCTGGGGCTGCCCGAATCGATGGTGTGGCGACAGCCCTTCCCAGGCCCTGGCCTAGGGGTGCGGGTGCTGGGGGAGATTACTCCCGATAAGCTTACCATAGTGCGGGAAAGCGATGCCATCCTCAGGGAGGAGATCCGCAACGCAGGGCTCCAGCGGGAGATATGGCAGTATTTCACCTGCCTTCCAGATATCCATTCTGTGGGAGTGATGGGCGACCAGCGCACCTACGACTACACCGTGGTGGTAAGGGCTGTCACCTCCATCGACGGCATGACTGCCGACTGGGCCCGGATCCCCTATGACGTGCTTGACCGCATATCCACCCGCATAGTCAACGAGGTGGCACATGTGAACCGGGTGGCCCTGGATATCACATCAAAGCCCCCTGCAACTATAGAGTGGGAATAAAACTGATTACTTTTTTCTTCTAGGATCAAGCCTGTTCTGCAGCATAGTCAGCACACGGGTCAAGAGCCATGCAATGATGAAGTAGATTACAGCGGTGGTTATAAGAGGGAAGAATGCCTCGAAGGTCCGGCTCCTTATGATGTCGCTGGCCTTGGTAAGGTCTTGTATCGCAATATATCCTACGACAGAGGTCATCTTCACCATGCTTATGAACTCTCCCTGATAAACTGGGAGGAAGTGGCGTGCAGCCTGTGGAAGCACTATCTTCATGAAGGCGTGGGGCTTTGTGTAGCCCAGGGCCAGGGCTGCCTCCATCTGTCCCTTATCAACTGCCAGGATACCTGTCCTTATCATCTCGCTCACATAGGCACCGAAATTCATGCCGAATCCTATTACTGCCACCCAGATGCCGGATATGCTTGATCCGGCGAAGACAATATAGAACATGATCATCAGAAGGACTACCATAGGCGTTCCCTGCATTATCCTGATATACGCAAGGGAAACAGCATTGACCAGCCTGTTCCTGCTCATCCGCAGGGCGCATATTCCGAAGCCCAGCACAGTGCCGAACAATGCGGATAATATGGAGATAAGGATAGTGATTCCGATTCCGTTTACAATAAGTCTCCATCTTGATTCCCGCACAAAGGTCTTCAGGAAGCTGTCCTTGAAGCCACTCATGAGTGCCACATTATCGGTATTCTTCACAAGAATAGTGTTTTCTACAGATAAGATAGTGGTGGAGAACCTTATGCTCTCCAAGCGCTCTGGTGTCACATTCAGGTTTGCCATTATGCAGTCAATGTCTCCGGAGGTGGCTGCGGCAATAATACTGCCATAGTTGTATACCTTGAATTCCAGGTCTGCGTTCAGCCACAGGGCAAAACGCTTTGCAAGCTCAATGTCGAATCCTTCCAGCTCTGTCCCCTTGTAGAAGGTGAACATAGGAATCTCGCCAGTTGTTCCCACAGCAAGATGGTAAACAGGGTTCTCTGCTTTCTTGATTTCCGGCATCTCTGCATATATATCACCATTGAGCCATCTTTTCACCATTTCATCATATATGCCGTTTTTGCGTATTTCTGCGATGAAGGTGTTTATCTTGTTCTCAAAGTCAGGAATTTTTGTCACAGGAGAGATTCCTACTGCCAGATCTATTGGCTTTCCGATATTCTCCTTAAGTATATGAACACCGGAGAGTCCCTCTTTCATGGCCAGTTCCATGAGCTGCCGTTCATATGCATAGCCGTCGATCTTTCCAGTCTTTACCGCCTCAAAACCTGTGATATGGTCAGGGTAGGAATGAAGCTTTGCATTAGGAAGAAACTCTTTCATTGCATAATAAGCAGAATGCCCTTCGCCGTAGCCTATTGTATAACTGCTGTCATCAAGCTGCCAGACAGATGTTATCTCCTTATGCTCTTTCTTTCCGCAGCCTGTGAGAATGAATAATATGATAAGAACGATAATGCTTTTTCTCATATTCACACCCCGCCCCTTATCCCGCATATAACTGTGTTCATTCCATCGGAGTATGAGTGGGAATATGCGGACAATGAGCTGTCCACAATCTTCCTGGATATCTGGTCACATCTGTCAATAAGATTGAATTCCTCTCCAGTATAACGGAAGCGCAGTTCCACTGCAGCGTCGGCTTCAGAGTATTCTGCGGTGAATGTCAGGTTGATTTCAGTGCCGGATGAGGGAATAAAAGCCTGCATAACCAGCTCCTCGAAGACATGCTGCATATTGATGATAGTCTTCTGGGATATCTGCTGCTTCCTGCCGAACTCCTCAAGCTTGCCGTAAACTGCCATAAAATCAAAGTCTCTGCTTTTTATATGCTCATACATGACCTTGAGGTGGTGTATGAACTGGCGTGTCCTTTCCCGCTGGGGGTGTTCAAAAATCTGTTCAGGACTTCCTTCTTCATAAATAATCCCCTGGTCCATGTAGAAGACGCGGTTGGAGACATCACGGGCAAACTTCATCTCGTGGGTCACTATAAGCATGGTCATGCCATGGCGGGCCAGATTCCTTATTACGCTCAACACTTCGCCGATCATTGTGGGGTCCAGGGCGCTTGTGGGCTCGTCAAAAAGGATTATATCAGGATCCATGGCCAGGGTCCGGGCAATTGCCGCCCGCTGCTTTTGCCCACCGGAAAGCTCTTCCGGAAGGGAATCTGCCTTGTCTGCCAGACCCACCATGCGCAAAAGCTCCATTCCCCTTGCCCGGGCCTCCTCCTTTGGTCTGTGAAGCAGGTCAACCGGGGCAGCCATTATGTTTTCTATCACTGTCATATGGTTGAACAGGTTGAAGGACTGGAACACCATGCCCATCTTCCGGCGCAGGGCAGGGACATCGCTTTTGTGATCTGTGATTGCCACACCGTCTATAAGGATTTCTCCACCTGTAGGTTTCTCAAGAAGGTTGATGCACCTGAGCAGGGTGGATTTTCCGCATCCCGAGGGGCCGATTATAGCTATGACATCTCCCTTCTTTATCTCAGCATTGACATCTGAAAGAGGGGTGACATTCTCATATTCCTTGCAGAGATGCCTGATTGTGATTATTGTTTCTGGTGCGCCCACAATTTAACTCTATCTTTATATTGTATTGCCGTCAATATGAGGTTAGAATAAAGCTATGAACTATATTAAATTCGGTACCGGAGATAAAATTCTGGTGATGTTGCCTGGACTCAGTGTCAAGAGCGTCCTGCTGATGGGGGATGCTGTAAAGAACGCATTCAGGGCCTATGACAAGGACTATACAATTTATCTAATTGACAGACGTGAAGATGTTCCCCCGGTCTACACAGTGGCAGATATGGCCAGGGATACAGCAGAAAAGATGAAGGAGCTGGGGCTTGAGGATGTATGCCTCTTCGGTGCCTCCCAAGGCGGGATGATTGCTATGCTGATTGCGGCCTGGTACCCTGAGCTGGTGCATAAGCTGGCGCTTGGTTCCACCGCTGCCAAAATTTCTGATCTGGGCAATTCTGTCATAAGCGGCTGGGTTTCCCTTGCTAAGAAGAGGGATGGAGCAGCCCTTTATCTTGATTTTTTAAAGAAAGTATATCCGTCTTATCTTTTTGATCAGTTTAAGGATATCTTTATTGCCACAGGAAAAAGCGTGACAGACGAGGAATTTGCCAGGTTTATCATCATAGCGAAAGGTGCTGTGGACTTTGATGCCACATCTGAGCTGGATAAGATCAAATGTCCTGTTTTGGTGGTGGGTTCCGAGGATGATGCTGTGCTTGGCAGTGCTCCTTCCTATGATATTGCCAGACGCCTGGGCTGCCGGATACATATGTACAAGGACTACG
>CADAEX010000051.1 GCA_902787125.1 uncultured Spirochaetaceae bacterium | reverse complement strand
TCTCAGGTTCCCATGGGCTTCTTTCGTCTTTAATATCAGCAGGGGAGGAAACTTCTCTATGCCGATAGGCCTTGCGGCAGCAGTCTTCCACCGCATTATGGGCAATTCTGTTGACCCAAGTGGCAACGCTCCCCTTCTGCGGATTATAAAACTGTATATTTTTCAGCAGGACAATGAATACTTCGGCTGTAGCATCTTCTGCATCCTCCCTGCGCAAGAGCCGGCTGAATGCGTAGTTGTAAACGCGTCGGTAATATTCTTGAAATATTCTGGTAAACAGCAGGTTGTTCTCTGGCTTCATTATAAATAGCTTATATATACATATATATTTTTGTCAATTAATAAGTGTCAAAAATTCTGATAAGTTCTTCAGTGTCACGGGTTCTGGTGAGGGCCAGACGCAGGAGCACCGCTGCCTTGGCTGGCTGCAGTGTGCCGGCAGTGACCCCCAATATGCCGATGAAGTCCCTCATTAAGCAAAATGACAAATAAGAACAATAAGATATTTAAATTTTATTATTTCTT
The DNA here is from genome assembly GCA_902787125.1 of uncultured Spirochaetaceae bacterium. Classification (GTDB taxonomy): domain Bacteria; phylum Spirochaetota; class Spirochaetia; order CADAEX01; family CADAEX01; genus CADAEX01. The sequence goes on along the minus strand of CADAEX010000051.1, from coordinate 14,909 downwards.
CAAATTCTAAACCTAGAATAAATCCAACAAAACTACAACACTGAATCCAAAAAGTCGGACAATTTTTTCTGTTGTTCTTTCGTCAGTTTATTCCAGCGATTTAAAATATCAATCTGCTCTTTTGTAAGTGCCCCAGAGAAACATTCACTTTCCAAAAAAAACTGAGAAAGCGTTATCCCAAACGCATCGCAGATATGCTTTAAAGAAGTAATAGAAGGAATGAGTTTTTTTCTGTACCAAGATGAAATTGTTGATTGTGCAAGTTCTGCTCGCTCTGCAAGTTCATATTCGGTCCAACCTTTTTCAAGCCTCATCTCAGTAATTTTTCCAAGTATATCCATAAAACAACCTTACGAGTATGCGTTATTTATACTTTAAAACTTCGTTGACTTTTAACAGGATAGTTCGTATAATTAATAACGAGTATTCGATATTCAATCATTTTAAAAAGGAGAACTCTATGCTGCTTTTAATTTTATTAATTGCACTGATTATTTTTTCTATAATCTTTCTTAAAAATCACTTCAAAAAAGTGAAACAACAGATAGAAGAAAACTATGCAAAAGCCGCTGAGCTTGATCCATCTGGAAAGACTTTTGATAAAAAACATAGAATAACCACCTATATCGGAATTGGCCTTGTTGCTTTAATTCCAATTATTATGCTTATTGCTGTTCTATAATAAGGGATTTATGAAGATGAAAAACCTCGCTATTTTCTTTTTTCTATTCTTAATTATCATTGTTTCTGCTCCATGCAAAAATAATCCTCCAACAGACTTTTATTTTGAAGCTAATAAAGAATTTACTGAAATAACAATTTATCGATACGATGGAAAAACAAATAATGTTGTTATTCCTTCTGAAATCGAGGGAATTCCAGTAACTGCAATAGATTCTTTTTTTGCCCCTTTGACAAATCCGACAAAAATCAAAAGCGTGATCATTCCCGATACTGTTAAGAGAATTGGAAAAGAAGCTTTTTCACAGTGCACTGAATTAAAAACTGTAAAACTTTCAAACAACTTGGAAACTATTGGAAGACTTGCGTTTTTTATGGATGATAAGCTTGAAATAATAGTTTTTCCAGAGTCTCTTAAAGTCATAGATGAAAATGCCTTTGCAGGATGTAAATCATTAAAAAAAGCTGAACTAAAAAATGTTGAGTTTTTGGGAATGGGCGCTTTTAATAGTACAAATCTTAATTCTGTTTCACTTCCAAGTTCATTAAAATATATAGGTTCAAATGCTTTTGGAAATTGTGACAATATTGAATCAATCAATATACCAGATGATTTTCCTGCCATATATTTTGGCAATTTTAACAAGCCTGGGGAGTATTCATTAAAAGAAGTGTTTAGTGGTAAAAAAATTAATACCTCTATTGCTTTGCAAAAACAGATTTCACAAACTAAAATGCAAAGCAGTAAAGAAGCTCTCGAGACTGCTTCAAAAAAATATAATGTTTATATTCCCCATTAATCATTGTTTTTAATTCAAGGAGGTAAAAATGGGAAATACTAAAAAGGAAAATGAAAAACAATTAAAAGAATCTAAATATTCATGCTATAGATGTGGAGAAAAAATACTTAAAAACGATTTAAGATTTTCAAAACAAGAAAACGAAAGTTATTTATGCCCAGACTGTAGAGCGGAATTAGAAAAAGTAAAGAGGAAGAATTAAAAACCTTAATACATTAAAAAATACTATTCAAATAAAACATGCTGAGAATAATTAATATGTGCTGAAATACGGACAAGTTCTTTAGTATCGCGAGTCTCATTGAGGGCCAGAGACAGGAGAAATGCTGTCGTGGCTAGCTTCTGAAAAAAAACACTGCCTCGATTTAGCATGGGCATTCATCCCCCTATATACTTAAACGGTTTTATGCCTTAGACATAAAACCAGATTTGAAGTACAAGTTAGAAATTTATTATATTAAAAGATTGTTTTAATTATTTTATCAACACCATCAATCAAATCTTTTACTTGATTTTCAGTTGGTTCAACATCTTTATTATGATCACATAGATTTCTAATATCTCCCAACATTTGAATAAATCTCCAATTTGGAATATCCAAAACAGAAGAAGCTTTTAAAATCTCATTAAAATCAGAAATGGTTGGTGCTTTTTTTGCAACCTTTATATTATGTGAAGCACATACATTACTAAGATGTTTCTCTAGAACAACTCCTGCAATAGCACCGGCAGCTCTAAGGAATTTATGATTTAGTAATTCTTTAGCAGAAGATAGTTCATTATCAAATAAATCTGCTTGAACTAATTGTTTTATATCAAATAACGAACTTTCAAACCGTTGTTTTATTGATTTCAATATTTCCAATTGCTGTTGAAACAAAGGAATTGCAGCTGATGGACCAACAATTTCTTCTTTTAAATAACTTCTTGTTATTAATAATCCTTGTAAATAATCTTCAATTTTATAGTTTTCAACAGATATGTCTTTTCTTGTTTTAGGTTTCTCATAGTATCTGACAAAATCTTCAAATCTATCAGGAAGCAACTGTTTTATTAATGCTTTGCTTTCTGAATACCATGATTGATAATTCATTTTAAAACTTGGTAATTTTTTTAAATATTCAGAAGATTTATCCTTAAATGCTCTTTTAGCAACTTCTTTAAATTTTTCTGGATAACATTCATATTGTATTGAATTTAATAATTCACCGCCAAGATTTACAAGTTTATCGAAATCCTTTTTGTAAATTTCAATACTTTTATTCATAACAATCCCCTCCGCAGCAATGTGGTGAAAATTTAACATAATCTTATAACGACAATCTATCATATTTTGAAAATCGTTTCTATAAAAGCAGTCAATTGTTAGAGATTGTAATAGTGCCATAGACATTATGTAACTTAGTTGAGCAATGAATCGACAATGGAAACTATAAAACGATTACATCAAAGTTGTTTACCACACAGAGAAACACAGGAATAATTATCCAAAATTTGTATATATTCCTAAAATATGTCGCTTATCTTTTTCATTAGGAAATCTGCTACAACTTATTGCTTGCTGTCCTACACGAAGGCCACAGACATATCGATATAAAACACGAATATTGGGTCTAACGAGGAGTTAAGCGATCGATAAAACTGTTCTTCAGATTGAATGCCCCCTTATGCACAGGGGACGAAATCTGGAAGAAAGCTTCAATATTCTACGACAGGGCGACTTGCAGAACTTTCTGTGTTTCAAACCGGCGGATTATTTTTTTTAAAAGAAACAGAAAAATAACACAAATTAACACTTAGCAAATATTCGGATAAGTTCTTCAGTGTCACGGGTTCTGGTGAGGGCCAGACGCAGGAGCACCGCTGCCTTGGCTGGCTGCAGTGTGCCGGCCGCCACTGCGTTGGGGCATACCATGGTCTCCTGCAGCACGGGGCCGCACCCGGTGCGTGAGCTTACCACCACCGGCACCTTGCACCGCTCAAGGGCAGAACGCCAGGCCTGGCTGAACTCCCCTGCCCCCGCCCCGGCTATAACAAGACCATCTGAGTGGGCAGCTGCATATTTGACTAAAGCCGGGTCGGCATCTACGGCAAAGTACAGCACAGGTACTTTTGGCAATGCCTTAAGGCCAGAGACATCGAACTCGGTGCTGGTGGTGTGCTTTCTTGAGCCGCAGCCAGCCTCGCCGCCAGCGCAGGATGCCACAGCATCCAGGGCAGCGGTGTGACGTTTTACTGCCTCCCGGGCCGGGAAGAGCCGGCCAGCAAAAGCAACCAGCACCCCTTTACCGCGGTTTGCATCAGAGGCTGCCGCCTCCACTGCCTGGTACAGATTCCGGGGTCCGTCGGGTGCATTGGATGTGGCCGGGCGCATGGCACCGGTGACAACCACTGGCTTCTCCGTCTTAACAGTCAGGTTCAGGAAGTATGCAGTCTCCTCCAAGGTGTCGGTGCCATGGGTCACTACAAAGCCTGTAACGCTATCATCCTGGGCCATACAGTTTATGGTATTGGCCAGCTCTATCCATATTTTATCAGTGATATCGTCGGAGTTAATATTGCATACTTGGATTGTCTGGATATCAGCTATCTCTGCCAGAGCCGGCACAGAAGAGATCAGAGACTCTGCCGAAATGACTCCCGACTTATAGCCTGTATCTTTTCCAGCCTGGCCGGAACCTGCTATTGTGCCGCCAGTAGCCAGCACTGCAATTCTGGGTTTCACTTAAGTCCCCGCCGCTGCACCTCGGCCACAATCAAGTCTACAATCTGATCCGGGGTATGGAGTGCTGTATCAATTATCATGTCAGCAAAGTCGTGCTGGTTATTGTCTATTCCGTAGAGTGCCTTGTACCGCCCGGTGTCACTCTCGTCCCGGGCTGCAGTCTCATCGTAGCGCTCCTGGAAGGTGCCTCCCTCCCGCTTAAGAATACGGTTGGCCCTGGTCTCGATAGATGCCTCCAGGAACACCTTCAGGTCTGCAAAGTCAACCATCCATATAGCAAGGCGGGAACCAAGCACACAGTTGCCCTTCCTGGCCAGCTCCACCTGATGGCTGTCTATGATTTTGTCATAGGAGAAGTCGGTCTTTGCAGCCTGACATATCTCCTTGAAATCCTTTCCTGTGTCGGCAGCCAGATTGCGGAAAGTATAGTTTACCAATGTCAGACCCAACTTTGCTGCCAGTTTTGTGCTGACTGTGGTGTTGCCACAGCCACTTTTTCCAGAAATCGCTATTATCATCAGACTACGTTCCTCACCTGTTCTCTAATGTTCTCAAGGGCATCCTTCAGCGTCACCACAGCCCTGTCCACCTCAACCATCATGCTCTTTGAGCCGATGGTGTTTATCTCCCGGTTCAGCTCCTGGCATATGAAGTCAAGCTTCTTGCCCACAGGCTCATCAGAATCGAGGGCAGCATGGAAGGCCTCCAGATGGGACTTGAGCCGCACCAGCTCCTCATTTATAGTGTACTTGACCAGAAGCACCGCCGTCTCGGCATAGACCCGGCTCTCATCCACAGCATCGCCTAAAAGCTGCTGGAAACGGTCGTAGACATTCTTCCTCAGAAGCTCCTCGAACCGGCCGGCCTGGGCCTCCACAGCCTTCACATTCTCCTCTATGATCACCAGATGACGGAGGATATCAGCCTTGGTGTTCTCTCCTTCCCGGAGGCAGGTGGCATCATACTCCTCGTAGACCTTCTCAAGGAGCGGGAACACATATTTGTCAAAGAGTGCAGGATCAAGCTCACTGTCCTTGTTGAGCACCCCCTCGGCCCTCAGCAGCTGGGAAAGGGAGATCTCATCCTTCACTCCTGAAAGCTCCTTCACTCTGTTGAAGGCATCCATATAGGCGAAGACAGCACCCTCATCCACATCCACCTTCAGCTGGCTTGAGAGGCTCTTTATCTTGAGATAGAACTCAACCTTGCCCCGGGCGATACGGTCTCCCAGGTACTTGCGGATAGCGTTCTCAGCCCCCTGGAGTGCAGGTGGAGCACTTACAGAGATGTCCAGGAACCTGTTGTTGTATGATTTGAGCTCTGCCGCCAGCTTGATGTTCTCGTCCTGGTATTCGGCATAGCTGTAGCCTGTCATGCTTCTCATTTCTTTGCCTCGAAATATTCAAACAGTTTTTTTCCAAGAGTCCAGTTGTCCCCGGCCCCCATGGTCACAAACACATCCCCCTCCTTAAGGTGGGATGCAAGATAGTCAAAGCCATCAAGCGGCTTCCTGAAATACTTTACATTCGGATGATGGGAGCAGACTGCCTTATAGAGCCTCTGGTCCAGGTCACCTCCGTTATTCTTCTCCCGTGCTGATGCGTAGATATCGTTCAGGATGACCTCGTCGGCAGCCCCGAGGCAGGAGGCAAACTCCTCTAAAAGCCCCTCGGTGCGGGAATAGGTGTGGGACATGAAGTCCACAATAAGGCGCCGTCCCGGATAGAAGTTCCTGATTCCCTCAAGAGTCAGCTTTATTGCTGTAGGATGGTGGCCATAGTCATCCATGAAGAGGATTCCCTTAGCCTTTCCCACAATCTCGCTCCGTCTCTTGCTCCCGCAGAAGGACTCGAAGCCTGAGGCGATTCTGCTGATATCATCTGATGAGACACCACCCTTCCAGCTTTTAAGGATGCATACTGTCATAGCCAATGCAGCAGCCGCATCCAAAGCTATATGTCTTCCGGGGATGTGAAGCACAAAGGTCTTGTCAAAGCCGGCGACAGTAAAGGCGTTGGAGCCGTCAGTCACTGTGTTTGATGTGATCTTGAAGTCTCCTTCAGCATTCTTGCCATAGGGGATAAGGACAATATCAGGCCGCTTCCTGCAGATCACATCACGGAGCTCACAGCAGCCGGGGTCGTCCGCGCAGTAGATAAGCTCTCCCCCATTGGGCAGGAGATCGGCATAATCAACAAAGGCGCTGAAGATATCTTTATAGGTGGGATAGAAGTCCAGATGGTCCGGCTCAATGCTTGTAATTATCATCCGGCGTGGGCAGAAGGACATGAAGTGGCGCTTGTACTCGCAGGTCTCGGCCACAAAGTAGCGTCCTCCGTTCACCAGGGTGGAATGGCCGCCGAAGTTGGATACGGCCGAGCCTGCCAGTACCGATGCCGGGGCATCCGCCGCCGAAGTTGGAGACTGCCGAACCTGCCAGTACCGATGCCGGGGCATCCAGAGCCTTCAGCAGTGTACCAGTGATGGCTGTAGTTGTAGTCTTACCGTGGACCCCTGCTATGCCCCCGGCATCGTAGGCGCATGAGAATGCGCCCAGCGCCGCGGTATACTCCAGCATAGGAAGCCCACGCCGCCTGGCCTCGGCCAGATCCGGGTTTGTCTCCGGATTGTAGGCTGATGAGTAGATAACACAGTCTGTATCAGCCGGAACATTGTCTGCCGAGAAACCCTCTTTATAAGGGATTCCCAGGGATGCCAGCACCTGATCTGTGTAGAATTTCTCTGCTGTGTCACTGCCTGACACACCTGCACCTGCACTTAAAAGAAGCTCGGCGAAGGCAGAGAGTCCTGTCCCCTTTATTCCAACCAGGAAGAACTTCTTCCCTTTTATGTTTTTAAATAATTCTTTGATATCTGCCATCTCTATCAGAAGAAGCTTCCGCCCCTCACCTTATCCACAGCTTCCTGCCCGATGAGCTCCTTGATGATCGCAAAGGCAAAGGCCGCAGCAGCACCAGGTCCCTTGGCGGTGATCAGGTTGCCGTCAGTAACAACCATCTCGTCCACATATTTCACATCTGACTTGAAGTTGTCCTGGCAGCCCGGATAACAAGTCGCCTTGTGACCGGAAAGGATATCGGTACTGCCAAGTGTCACACCTGGAGCAGCGCAGATTGCGCATATCAGTTTGCCCGCATCAGCATGGGCCTGGATAAGCTCCATAGCCATGTCATTGTCAGCAATGTTCTTTGCTCCTGGCATACCGCCGGGAATCACCACTGCATCAAACTCATCATCTATATCCACCAGCTCGCAGTCGGCAATAAGGGAAAGGCCGTGGGAACCGGTCACGTCAATGCCGTCAATGCCGGCGGTGCACACATCAAGACCAGCACGGATACAGAGGTCGGAGGTGATTATAGCCTCCATCTCCTCAAAGCCTTCAGCCAGAAGCACAAGCACTTTCTTTTCCATATTCACTCCTCTCCCATTACCGGGATTCCTCGTTTACATATTATATATTCTATATTCTTTAATGGGGCGCTGTCAAAGACTTCCTGCACCTTTTCCGGTGTATTGTTCTTGTCCGAGATATGGCACAGATAGACCTTGCGGCACTTATCACACCCCAGGCTCTTCACAAACTCAAGGGCATCGAGATTGGAGAGATGACCGTATTCCGAGAGAATCCTCTTCTGCAGCCAGACAGGATAGGGCCCATGCTTAAGCATATCGGGGCAGTAGTTGGACTCGAGGAAAAGGACATCAGACTTTTCTGCCAGGGCCTTCATCTGGTCCGATGTTTTTCCAGTGTCGGTGATTATAGTGACCCGCTCTCCCTCCATAAAGAAGCTGTAGCCCACTGAATCGGGAGCATCGTGGAATGTGGGGAACACGGTGAAGGAGAAATCATCCAGGTTATAGGACTGGCCAGGAGTTATCCCTATCTGCTTGAAAAAGCCTCTGGTGACCCATTGGGAGACATCCAGGTTCTCAGCGGTGAACACTGGTATCTCCAGCTTTTTGGAAAGGGCTTCCACTCCCCGCAGATGATCCCCATGCACATGGGTAAGGAAGATGAACTTTATATCTTTGATATTGAAGCCGAAAGCCTCTGCCCGGCGGCGGAATTCAGAGAAGGTGTAACCGTTGTCCACCACGAAGCATGAGCGCGCTGTCTTGAAGATGTAGGAATTGCCGCAGGAGCCGCTGCCGATCACCGCATACCGCATATCAGAAGATTACCACACCGCCCGCTGTTTTTCAATCAACAAGCATCTGTTTGATGATATCTTTCACAGCTGCAATCTCTCTGCTTGAAATCCTGCCAAGCCTCTTTACAAGCCGAGCCTTATCCACAGTACGTATCTGGTCCAGAACAATCCAGCCAGACTTCTTGCCAAATCGGACTGGAATTCTTGTAGGATAAACATGGGACTTTGTAGTCATAGGTGCAATGATAACTGTGCGGATATTATCGTTCATCTCATCCGGGGAAAGAACAAGACATGGTCGGGTCTTCTGTATCTCATGCCCAATAGTCGGATCAAGGTTTATAAGATAAACCTCATACTGCTTAATCACCATTCCCATTCAAAATCCTCCGTATTAGGAACATCATCAAGGATGTCCTCCTTGTTCTCATGCATTGAGCAGAAAGCCTCTGCCCAGCCTTTACGGGGGATATCTTCCACAGGAGAGATCATGATGCCTTTGTCTGTGACCTCCATATCAACCTTGTCCTTAATTCCAAAACGATCCAGGACAACTTTCGGGAAGCGGATTCCCCTTGAATTTCCAATACGAATGACAGATACCAGCATCTTTCCTCCAGTAATTACATTGTAATTATAATTAAAATCAGGAAAAAACACAAGTCTTTTAACTTTTTTTGTAATTGATACATCCATTTTTTGCCTCCTGCATTTTCTTACACAGGAAAACTTCATTCTGCTTCAATTTTTGAAAAAAATTTTTAAAAATATTTCACAAAAAATTTGTGGGTTGCCGGCTGATAATCTGTCTGCTACATTTTAGTTATGAACAAGGTAGTAATCATCTTCATCATTGCAGCAGTCCTGGTGCTGGTCATAACCAGCGGGAAGCTGATGGCTCAGAAACAGGGCTATAAGCAGATCTCCCAGGCACAGGCCAAGGAAATCATGGACACCCGCAGCGACTATATTCTTCTGGATGTCCGCACCGAAAAGGAGTTTGCGGCAGGTCATATAAAAGGGGCTATCCTGATTCCCGACTATGAGATCAGGCTGAGGGCCGAGAAAGAGCTGCCCGATAAAGCTAAGACTATTCTGGTGTACTGCAGGAGCGGCCGAAGGAGCAAGCTGGCAGCCCGGGACCTGGCTGAATTAGGCTACACCGATGTGCTTGAGTTCGGTGGCATCATCGACTGGAAATACGGGATAGAAAAGTAAGCAGCCCCCGGCATCCTTCTGCAATGTCCTCATAAGCAGTGTCGAAATCGCCGGAATACCAAGGATCTGATATGTCCCTTGGGTTGTCAGTATAGTCTAAAAGAAGATAGATTTTATGATCAGGATCATCCGGGATAATCCTTTTTAAATTCCTTATATTGTATTGCTCCATGCAGAGCAGAAGGTCGTATTTGTCATAATCAGCCTTTGTCACCTGCCTTGCCTGCCTTCGGGTGTATGGTATATGCTCCCTGTCCAGCTTGCGCTTTGCAGGAGGATACATATCATTGCCTATCTCCTCCCGGGATGTGGCGGCAGAGGCCACCTCTATCCTGTCAGAAAGACCGCGTTTCTCAACCATATCCCGCATGATGAACTCACTCATTGCAGAACGGCAGATGTTTCCGTGACAGATGAAAAGGATTTTAGTCATTCTGGTTTTATCATAACAAAAATTATTAAAAATATTTCATTAAAATTGAATCAAAATTTAGTTTTTTCATGTGTATACAAATAAATCATTTTTAAGGAGTTATATATGCCAAAGGAGAACTCCCACCAAGAATTGTAGGACTTGTAATGGAATGGGCCACAATACATAAAAATGAATTGCTTGACAACTGGAACTATTTAAAAGAAAATAAGGAATACAAGAAGATTGAACCTCTTGTATAGGAGACGGTAATTGATTCTTCATGTGGTATCAGCTGAATATGCTGGTGATTACAAGATTAAAGTCACATTTAACGACTCAACATCTGGTATTGCAGATTTTAAGAATACTATTTCTTCAGACCATCTTCAAAAAATACGAGAACTAAAAGACCTTAAAAAGTTCAAAGATTTTACTGTAGAGGCATTTACCATAGTCTGGAGCAACGGATTAGATTTGGCTCCAGAATTTATTAAAAGCTTGACTTGATCCTAAGACTATCCGGCTCCACATGGCACTGGAAAAAACACACATCCACACCGGCCTTCTCAGCCTCTTCCATTGCATCACCGAACTCCGGGTGCGTCTCGATATTGGGGCGAACCTGACTGATGCCCTCCATCTGGATAACGAAGGCAAGTATTGCATGGTATCCTTCTTTCTTAGCCTTTATAAGCTCGTGTATATGCTTAACTCCACGCTCTGTGGGAGCATCAGGAAAATAGCCGATACCAGAGCGCTCCAGTGTGCAGCCCTTCACTTCCATCAGATACTTCTCCACTTTACCGCGTGAACGCTTCTTCTCCATATAGAAATCTATGCGGGAGTCGCCAAAGGTGTATTCAGGGATAATGACATCATAGCTCTGGTTCTGCAGATACTCTGCCACCACCTTGTTGGGAGCCTGACTGTCGATATTGATGAGAAGGCCGTTGTCCTTTATCACTGCAACCAAGTCATATTTGGTCTTGCGCGACGGATTGTCAGATGCAGTCAGGTATACTGTGCAGCCTGGAACAAGAAGCTCTTTGCAGCGGCCGGTATTCTTCACATGGACTGTCTCATCATGTCCGTCCACAGTTACATGGGCAATAAAACGGTTTGGCCTGTCGATAAATTCTGCCTTTGTGATGTTCGGATACTGCATTGCCTGCTTCTCTCAGCCTATGACAAACCCTGCAACCAAGTAGCAGACGGCACAGATGACAGCCACTGCTGTGGCATAAGGAAGCTGGGTCTCCACATGGTTTATATGAGGACAGTCGGCACCGGTGGAAGAGAGAATAGTGGTGTCTGACATCGGGGAGCAGTGGTCACCGTATACAGAGCCTGCCAGTGTGGCACCCAGAGTTGGAATAAGATAAACACCTGCCCCCTCAGCACTGCAGATCATAGTAACTATAGGAATAAGCATACCGAAGGTGCCCCAGGAGGTGCCCATGGAGAAGCTCATGAGGGCTGCGATGACAAAGATAATGAACGGCAGGAGTGCCAGGGGCAGGCTTGAGCTGCTGACAAATCCTGATATAAAGTAGCCGGTGCCGATGAGCTGCCGGCACACACCGCCTAAGCTCCAAGAAAGTATAAGGATAAGCATAGGAGGCACTATGGATCCGATGCCGCTTACTATGCACTCCATGAACTGCCGCGGTGTCATAAGGCGGCGTGGCAGGTAGAGCAGCATTGCGGTTATAAAGCCGGCGAATGCACCCAAAGTAAGACCTGCAGCCGGGTTGTAACCGATAGCTTCGGAGAAGCTGGTGCCGCTGAAGAAGCCCCCCACATAGGCCATTCCAAGAATCGCACAGATTATGAGTATAACTATAGGGAGCACCAGGTCTATCACCCGTCCCTTACCTTCCAGGTCAGCCTGACCAGATTCAGAATATGCGGTATTCTCACCTCTGATTGCCCTTTCCTCTGCTTTCTTCATAGGACCGAAATCATGTCCTGTTATACAAAGGTAAAAGACCATGGCTATGGTTAAGATAGCGTAGAAGTTATATGGAATTGTGGAAAGGAACACATGGAAGCCGTTTTTCTCGCTTACTTCGCTGGCAACTGCAACAGCCCAGCTGGAGAGGGGTGCGATGATGCACACCGGTGCGGCAGTGGCATCTATGATATAGGCCAGCTTTTCCCTTGATATCTTGAGCCGGTCTGTTATAGGCCTCATCACAGTACCTACAGTAAGGCAATTGAAACCGTCATCTATAAACACAAGCATTCCTAAGAATGCAGTGGCAAGGGAGGCAGAGCTCCTGCTTTTAAGCTTCTTTCCAGCCCATCTTCCGTAGGCCTGGCTACCCCCTGACCTGGAGACCAGGGTCACCACCGCCCAAAGCATTCCCAGGAACATGATGATATATGCGTTGTCTGCAATCTTTGAGCACATCATATCGAATGTCATGGCGACAGCAGAGAACAGAGTCCCGCCGCTGGCAAAGGCATAGATCAGCATACCCGAGAACAGCCCCAGGAACAGGGATGAATAGACTTCTCTGGTGATAAGGGCCAAAGTGATGGCCATAAGTGGAGGGAGTATCGATATCCAACCAGTCTCAATCAGTGTAAATTCCATAGTATTATCCTCGGTTTATCCGTTTATTGCCTGGAGATATTGCGCACAGCGGAGCATATCGGACCTGAATATTTTTTTATCAAACATCTTTAATATTTTAGCATATCTGTTAAAATATTTCTATGGCAAAGAATTATGAGATTGATATGTGCAATGGTCCACTTCTCAAGAAGATATGCCTGTTTGCCATACCCCTCATGTGCTCCACCACCCTGCAGCTCCTGTTCAACGCCACCGATGTGATTGTGGTGGGACGTTTTGCCGGGGATAACTCCCTGGCTGCCGTAGGTTCAAACTCATCTATAATAAACCTTATGCTCAACTTCTTTGTGGGCCTTTCCATAGGTGCCAATGTGCTGGCAGCCAGATACTATGGAGCCAGGAACAAGGAGGATTTGGAGAAGACAGTACACACAACCATGCTCCTTTCCCTGTTCTGCGGCGGAGTCATGACTGTGGCAGGTGTCCTTGGGGCAAGGCATGTGCTGATCTGGATGCAGACACCGCCCCAGGTGCTGGACCTGGCTGTAAAGTACCTTCAGATCTACTTCCTGGGAATATCATTTACAATAACTTACAACTTCGGAAGTGCCATACTGCGGGCGGTGGGGGACACCAGGCGGCCACTCTTCTATCTGACCATAGCAGGATTCATAAACGTAATTTTAAACCTTATATTTGTAATCAAGTTCCACTGGGATGTGGCAGGAGTGGCCGCCGCCACAGTCATCTCCCAGGCGGTGGCATGCCTTTTCATCATAATCTGTATGGTGCGGGACAAAGGGGCTGTTCACCTGGATATATCACGGCTCAAGATCCACCCCATACAGCTTGGGCTTATCTTCCGCCTGGGAGTTCCTGCAGGCTTCCAGGGAATGCTTTTCTCCATCTCCAATGTGGTGATCCAGTCTTCGGTGAACACCTTCGGCAATGTAGTTATGGCAGGAAACGCAGCAGCCATGAATATAGAGCACTTTGTATACTTTGCCATGAACTCCTTCTATCAGGCAGCCATCTCCTTCACATCCCAGAATCTGGGAGCAGGAAACTTCAAGCGGATACTGCGGATTCTGTTCCTGTCTCAGTGCTGTGTCATTGTAACAGGTTTTATAGCAGGAGTATCATCATATCTTTTGGCAACCCCTCTGATAGGCATATATTCCAGAAGTGCTGATGTTATAGCTGCAGGTACAGTGCGTCTGGGCATTGTATCAAAGACATATCTTCTTTGCGGTATAATGGATGTATTTGTAGGTTCTTTACGTGGACTGGGTTATTCCGTTATCCCAATGGTTGTATCTCTGGGCGGTGCCTGCATTTTCAGGCTTGTGTGGATTGCCACAATCTTCCAGATTCCAAGGTTTCATACTGTACAGACGATATACCTGTCCTACCCTATTTCCTGGGTTCTGACTTTTGCGGTTCTGGGAATCTGTTTTACCTGGGCTTACCGGCGGACTACAGAGAAGACTTTCCGGAGCTCCGGATCCTCGCTGTAATAGTACTGCTCAAGCTCCTCATCTGTAAGCCCTACAAGCTCATGGCTTAAGTAGTGTATCCAAATCTCGTCGCACTGGTTCTTGATGACAACATGCTTGCGGCACCAGTAGTCAGGAATAATATTCAGATCCTTGTCCACATATTCCTGCACCTTGTAGTCGTGTACAGCAACTTTGATATCTTCCCTTTTCAGCCCTTTGGAAATTATGTAATTGACCAGGAAGTTTATGGTATATCCAGAATCGTAGATATCGTCCACAAACAGAACCTTGTCTCCTGGCCGGAGATTCTCGGGAGAATAGGTCCAGCCGTCCACTGCCACATTGCCACGGCTCTTCACATCGGTATAGGAACGGGCAACCACTGCGGCATAGAACACAGGCTTGTGGTTGGTTCCCTTAAGGACCATCTTGTAGAATTCGCTTATGACGTTGCCCATGTAGGCACCACCCCGGAGAGGAACGTAGATCACATCTGGAACAAACCCGTCTTCCTTGTACATCTTATATGCCAGCTTAAGAGCATTGTTTCTTACAATATCGTAGGGTAAAAATTCCTTCATGTGATTCTCCTTCTTCAATCGGGAAGCTTGGTAAGTATCTCGGCATATCCGTCGTGGACAGCCACTGTATGCTCAAAATGGCAGGCCAGGGAGTTGTCGGCTGTCACAACAGTCCAGTCATCATCCAGCACTTCGATCTCCTCGCTGCCGATCATTATCATAGGCTCAATGGCAATAACCATCCCCTCTCTCAGGCGGGGACTGATTCCTCGGGTTATAAAGTTAGGAACAGAA
>CADAEX010000050.1 GCA_902787125.1 uncultured Spirochaetaceae bacterium | reverse complement strand
CGGCTCGTCAACACCATTGTACATTCCTGCCTTGATTGTGTACGGATCATACCACGGATAATCCTTCAGAATCTTTTCCCGGTCTTTGCCGCCGATAGCAAGCAGTCTGATAGGTGTCTGAGCAGATGCCTCCATGATGGAACCTGATGGCTGTGCAGTTGCATAGCCCAAGCACTCAAGCTGGCGGTCCTTGAAAGCTGTTACACGCTCGGAATGGGAGAGTGGTCTCCAGTCCAGCATATCTTTGGTGATTCCGAAGCCGGAAAGAGCCTCAATCCATACCAGCTCGTCCCCTGAGCCTGGTGAACCAAAGCAGAATCCTTTCTTCTTTCCGCCTGCAGGTGTCTTGAGGTCTTCAAAAGTCTTGATGTCTCCAGACTTCATAACCATAGCGCAAAGTGCGTTTGGATAAAGGTCTGTGATGAAACGGATATCTTTATGCGGATCTCCCTGGAAAATGCTTGTCGCATTATAAGCATATGATGCGATACTTGGCTCTGCCAGTCCAAGCTGAGCCTCGTTCTGTGCCATGAGGCGGATGTTCTCTGCTCCACCGCCTGTAGCCTGAACTGTTATATTAAGCCCCTCATACTGCTCCGCAACTGCACCGATCTTACATGCGCAGGAATACCATGTTCCGCCTAAGCTGGAACTGCCCATTACTGCCTTGTAATTCTCTTCGGATTTTCCTTTGGCAAATGCTGTCTCAGAAACTAGTAATATACAAAGGATCAGGAAGAGAACAACCATTGTCTTTTTCATATTTTCCTCCTAAAGATTTGTTACTTACACTATCAGCCGAAGCCCTGGATTTGTCAACAAAATCTTATAGTTTGCATAATAATTTCTTATAATAAAATTGAGAAAAGCGATAACAAAATATTATCGAACAGCTGGAGAATTTAAACATTTAAGACAAAAATGAGAGAAAAGGGGATATCATCTATAAGAAAAAATTATAGATGCTTATTCCTGAAGAAGGAGGTTGCTCTTCTTTTCTGCACTTAAGGTCGAGGGAGAACCATGGCCAGGGAAAAGGAGATATTCTCCGTCCAGGCCGAATATCTTGCGGCGTATAAGGGCGGTCATGGCCTTCTGCTCCGAAAGCCCTGCAGTCTGGCCGGTATAGCCTGCCATGAGAGTGTCTCCGGTG
The DNA here is from genome assembly GCA_902787125.1 of uncultured Spirochaetaceae bacterium. Taxonomy (GTDB): domain Bacteria; phylum Spirochaetota; class Spirochaetia; order CADAEX01; family CADAEX01; genus CADAEX01. The sequence continues at coordinate 6,105 of CADAEX010000050.1, read as the reverse complement.
AACAGCATGTTCTCTATTATATAGATGACAGAATCGTCAGAATGTCCCGGTACAGGAACAGCCCGCACCTCCATTCCCGGAAGAGAAAAGGTTGTTTCCTCTTTGATGAGCTTAGTCGTAAAACCATGGATAGAACTTTTCATGCTGTAAATCTCTGCATCATAAATCTTCATCAATGTGGGAATACCCCGGGTGTGATTGATATGGGAGTGGGTCAGCAGTACATGGGAGATATACAGATCATGCTCCTCCACAAGGTTAAGCAGGTTCAGGTCAAAGCGCCCCGGATCCACTATCACCGCATTTTTCTCGCCATCCTGATGGAGCAGATAGGTATTGGTAACCTCGTAGGGCTGGAATATGGTGTACAGCTTCATTGCCTATCTCCAGTGGAAAGCTGGTCCAGCACCTGCTTGAAACGTTCAGGCACGGGGGCGCAGAACATCATCTTTGTCTCCACTCCCGGAATAAAAATCTCAAGGCTTGCGGCGTGGAGCATAAGGGTGGCATCGGGGAAACGGCTGTCGGAACGGGAATAGACAGGATCCCCCAGAATCGGAGCATTAAGATGCTGCATATGGACCCTAAGCTGATGTGTCCGTCCGGTGTGGGGAAAAAGACTTACAAAAGTGTAGTTTCCAAACTCTTTTTCCACCTGATATTCTGTTACAGCCTGTTTTCCCTTAGTCCCTGAAGGAACAGTGAACTTCTTCCTGTTCTGGCGGTCCCGGACTATATAGGTATCGATTGTATCATGCTTCTTAGGCAGCCTGCCCCTGACTATGGCAACATAAGTCTTGCGGGTTGTCTTATCCCTGAACTGTCTGGAGAGAAATTCGTGGGTCTGGGGATTCTTGGCTATGATGATGACCCCTGATGTATCCTTGTCCAGCCGGTGGACAATACCTGGACGCACTGTATCGTCATCAAATTCTTCCTCTATGCCGGAGACATAATCCAGAAGGCCGTTGACCAGGGTTCCCTGAAAATTGCCGGCAGCAGGATGGACCACCACCCCCTGCGCCTTGTTAAGAACAATCACATTATCATCCTCGTAGATGATATCAAGATCCATCTTCTGAGGCTCTATATCCTCGGGTCCCTTGACCTCGGCAATCTCAAGGCTTATGACATCACCTTCCGAAACATTCTTTGACAGCTTGGCTTCCTTTCCGTTCACAAGAAGAGTGCAATCCCCCTTAAGCCTGCTGCGGCTTATATCAGAATGCTCAGCAATATAACGGTCAGCCCGGACAGGAGCCTCCAGGGCCTCTACAGTCAGTGAGATTTTTTCCATTTCTTTTCCGCAGCCTTGGCCTTCTTGTTTTCCTTTATCTCCTGGATGATAAAATCAGCCAATGTGACACATCCCGAAACAGCCAGAGCTGCCAGAGTCACCCGTTTGATCTCGCTGGTGGTCATCTTTCTGCTCTTGTCGCCGCCTCCTCCCAGGATAGCAGGAGAATACTCAGAACTGAAACCGTGGTAACCCCAGTCATACAGGTCTATTCCCAGCTTGGTGAAAAAGACTGAGAGAGGGTAGCTTCCCACAAAAACTACTGTGGCACGGCGGAGCTTCTTGGTCCAGGCCGGGTATTCATCGGGATCATAAGGTTCCGGCAGAAGATCCGGATAGACATTATCCAGTTCATTATTATCCTTGGAGCTGCTTGATTTGCTTTCGGCCCCGAAGAGACCGGCAGGCAGAGATATCATAAGAATAAGCAGCAGCACCAGGATTTTTCTCATATATTGTACTGGCGTGCTCCGAAGAGTTTGGTTCCAATGCGGATTATGGTGGATCCTTCCTCGATGGCAATGTCGAAATCAGAGGACATTCCCATGGAAAGTTCTTTAATCTTAAGGTCGGGATGGCGCACATCCACTGCGTTGAAAAGCTTTACAAGATGGCGGAAAGCACCGCGCACCGCATCGCGCCCCTCCTGGGTTGCCAGGTCAGCATAGAGAGGTCCTACAGTCATAAGTCCTCTGATGTTGATGAAAGGAAGTTCCCTGATTTTATCGATAGCGGCAAAGAAGTCGTCCTCTGATGTGAAGCCGCTCTTGGAAGCCTCTTCTGCAGTGTTGTACTCAAGAAGAATATCGATTTTCCTGTTGAACTCCTGGCAGTATTTGTTCACAGCCACAGCTGTCTCATATTTATCGATGGAGTCGATGGAAGATGCATATTTCACTGCATCCTTCGCCTTGTTCCTCTGAAGGTGTCCGATAAGGTGCACCTCGCCGTCGGGATAGAAACTTGCAAACTTCTCGGAAAGCTCGTTAACCCTGTTCTCGCCGAAAAGACGCTGTCCTGTCTTATATGCAGCCTCCACATATTCATAAGGCTTGGTCTTTGTGACACACATAAGGCGGACATCACTTTCCTTCCGTCCAGCTTTTGCCGCCGATGCAGCCAGCTGCTCCAGAACCTGATCTATATTACCTTTAATCTGCTGATAAAGCTGTTCATCCATAAGTAGTACCCTCTTTTTTGAATTGTAAGTCCTAACAGAAAGATTTTCAAGCCTCTGCCAGGAGATGCATGAATTCATCCTCATCCACAACCGCAGTGACTCCATTGGCCCTTGCCTTGTCCAGCTTGCTGCCCGGATCCATACCTGCCAACAGGTGGGTTGTCTTACCTGTCACCTGGGAGACCACCTTGCCTCCCCTTTTCTCTATCTCCACCGCCGCCAGAGTACGGGGCTTGAAGTTCACAAAACTGCCTGTGATGCACCAGGACTGTCCCTGGAACTTGTTGTTTATAAGCTCCTTCTGCAGCGGCGAATCCTGCTTGAACTTAAGACCTGCCTGCCGCAGTGCCTCTATCTGAGCCCTAAGCTCAGGTGATGAGAATTCCTTAATCAGGATCCGGGCTGTCTTTTCCCCGATTCCTTCGAAAGATGTCAGCCTTGCCACATCCCCGGCATCCACAACATCATAAAGCTTGTCGATGGAGTCTATGCCGTTCCTGATCAGAGTCTCGCTGACCTTGTTGCCGATCTCGGGTATTCCCAGGGATGAGAGCACCTTGAGGTAATCGGTTCCCTTGCTCTTCTCAAGCCCTTTTATTATAAGATCAACCTTCTTATCACCGAAGCCTGGATAATCCTTGAGCCGATGGAAATCAAAGGTGTAAAGCTCGGGAATGCTGTGGATAAAACCGTTGTCCACCAGGAACTCGATAGTCTCGCTTCCCAGGGTCTCTATATCCATCTGGGCTACCGAGGCAAAGAAGATTATCTGTCCCTTGACCCGGGCGCTGCACTGCATGTTTTTGCAGAAGTGATGAGCCCCCTCCAGCACCAGACTGCTGCCGCAGACCGGGCAGGTGGAAGGCATCCTCCAGACAGGGTTCCCAACCTCGTTCTTCTCCACCACAGCCTCCACCGCAGGAATCACATCACCCCGCTTGGATACTGTAACCTTGTCCCCCACCGCCAGTTCCAGCATATCAATATAATCCTGGTTGTGGAGAGTCACGTTGGACACAGTGGAACCGCTTACCACCACAGGCTCTATCCTGGCAACCGGGGTGATGCGGCCGGTACGTCCCACCTGCACATCAATCCCTTTCACAACAGAGATGCCTTCGGGAGCCTGGAATTTATAGGCGATGGCCCACCGCGGATGGTGGCCGGTGTAGCCTAGTTCCTCCCGCATCTTTATATCGTTGAGCTTGATCACAAGGCCGTCTATTTCGTAAGGGAGGCTCTTCCGTTCCTCCCGCTCTTTCTCAATGTAATCTGCAATAGCCTGGGAATCTCCGGCAGAGAAAAGCGTGGTCCTGCTGTTCACCTTGAACCCCAGTTCCCTAAGACGGTCAAGCACCTCCCTATGGGTGGCCGGCGCATCTTTCTCCGGGAAGAATCCTTCGTAGATAAAGCTGTCCAGAGGTATCTCACCAGCCTCGGAGCTCTTCTGTCTCCTGAGCGTGCCGGATGCCAGGTTGCGGGGATTTGCATAGGGGACATCAAGACGGTCGTTCACCAGGGAGAATGCCTCAAGAGGCAGATAGATCTCTCCCCGGACTGTAAGGTCCACAGGCTGAGAAAGCTTAAGAGGTATGCTTCTCACAGTCTTCACATTGGCAGTGACATCGTTGCCCACAAAGCCGTTTCCACGGGTGGCAGCCTGTACCAGAAGACCATCCTTGTAGGTCAGGACTATGGAGACTCCGTCAATCTTCTCCTCGGCTATGAACTCTGTCCTGCCGCAGTTCTTCTCTGTCTTGGTCACCCAGTTCATAAGCTCATCCTTTGAGTGGGTCTTATCAAGGCTCAATACAGGAATGGCATGGACTACTTCGGCAAAGTCAGCCTCCAGGTCGGAGCCTACGCGGAGAGTTGGAGAATCGGGCTTCTTCAGCTCAGGATACTGTTCCTCCAGGGCCTGAAGCTCATCGAAGAGCCGGTCATACTCGGCATCGGAAACCGAGGGGCGTGAATGAACATAATATTCGTTCTGGTACCTGCGGAGCAGATCTGAAAGCTGGGCTATACGGGCTTCCGGCCCTTCTTTTACAGTCTTCTGAGGAACTTCGTTATCAAAATCAAAAAGGAGCTCGCTCATTTAAAAGCTGGCAAATGCATCGGGGAATCCGGCATCCCGGAAATCGCCCAGGACATCCTCCTTGTCGGCCAGAGGTGCTGGTCCAGCAAGGACGCGGTAACCTACATAGGTGGGCATCTCCTTGCTCACGATAAGGACCGGATAGTTGGTCTGAACTGTATATGCAATCTGCTCTGCATTGTCGATGCTGGAGAAGAATCCAAGCTGCACATAGAATGTTCCTGCCGGCTTAGGAAGGCTCTTTCCCACGGTCTCTGCAGAGACATACCTGGCTGCAGTCTGATCCACATCATCGGCTGCTATGAAAGCCACAACTTTGTCCTTGATATTTTCGAACACTGCCTCTTCCTCATCCTGGGTGACAGGAGCAGCCACAGGTCTGACTGCAGGAGCCGGAGTGCTCTTCTGTGCCTGAGCCGGAGCTGTCTTTTCCTCTGCAGGAGCAGGCGCTTTGGCAGCCTCTACACCATCGGGCAGAAGCTGGTAACTTTTCTTTGCAACAGGCACAATCTTATCCTGCTGCTTCTCAGGCTTAGCCGCAGATGCGGCGCGGATCACAGAAACCTGCACTGTTGCGCTGTTCTTCCGTTTGATGCCTATCTTTAAGGCTGCATCATAGGAGAGCACCATGAAGGAATCCGACTTGTCCACAATATAGACATCAACTGATTTGCTGTTGGATTTGTTTGTCACCTTTACTATGCTTCCTACGGCAAGAGTGTCTGAAGCACCATAGTAGCCACGGTCCGGGAAAAGACCGGTAGGACACATTACTGCCTCACCTTCCTGGACAGCTTCGTCAGCAGACAGGAAACCGCAGCATAACATAAATAAAATACTTATAATAAAAACAGTTGTTTTTTTCATCATTACTCTCCGATAATAAATATATAGCAAAAATTGCTGTTTAACAAGGATTGACAAACAGTTTTTAAAAACATACCTTTTTTGCGAGGATATTATGGAAAAAATAAGGATTTTTGACACCACACTCCGGGACGGCGAGCAGGCCCCCGGCGCCGCTATGAGTCCGGAGCAGAAGCTGGATATAGCAGAGCAGCTGGCAAAGCTGGGAGTGGATAATATCGAGGCAGGATTTCCTATCTCGTCACCGGTGCAGATGAAAGCAGTCAGGCTGATTGCCGAGAATATCCGTACCACCGGCGTCTCTGCCCTGGCCAGAGCATTGCCTGCTGACATTGATGCAGCCGCAGAAGCTCTCAAAGGTGCGGCAAATCCTCTTATCCATACTTTTATCGCCACCTCCCCCATCCACATGATGTACAAGCTCAAGAAGAGCGAGGATGAGGTACTTTCCATGGCAGCCAAGGCTGTCCGCTATGCCCGTAAGTTCACAGACCAGGTGGAGTTCTCTCCTGAAGATGCGACACGCAGCAATCCTGAGTTCCTCTTCAGGGTGCTGGAGAAAGTGATCAGCGCAGGAGCAAATATCATCAATATCCCTGACACTGTGGGCTACACCACCCCGTCTGAATACTATGCCCTTCTCCAGGCAATCAAGGAGAACGT
>CADAEX010000049.1 GCA_902787125.1 uncultured Spirochaetaceae bacterium | reverse complement strand
AGAGCCTGCTGCATTGAGTAGATGATCTGTACAGGAGGTGTGAAGTTCATCTCGCCGTGCTCCTTGAAGTAGCTGTACTGTCTCCAGAGGTTGCAGTAGTAGCTTCTTGGCTTGTAGTCTTTTGTCTTCTCGATCTCAGATACTTTTCCGATGAGGAATGAGCATCCTGTGAATGCGTTGATACCTTTCTGGCTGGAAGCCATGCAGAAGTCGATGTTGTCCTTGTATACGTCGATCGGGATGATTCCCAGTGTTGATGTGGTGTCGGAGATGAAGATCTTTCCGTATTTGTGAGCGATTGCACCAACCTCTCTGATCGGGTTGCAGAGACCTGTTCCTGTCTCCTGGTGTGCCATGTAAACAGCTGCTACATCATCTTTGTTCTTTGCAAGTGTTTCTTCGACTTTTTTGAGGTCAGGGAGAGTAAGAATGTCGAATGCACAGTTTACAACAGGAATTCTGTAGTACTGTGCAGCCTGCATAGCTCTGTCGTTGTAGAAACCGTTGTTGACGATCATGATCTTCTTTCCGTCAGGAATAAGAGATCCAACAGCAACATCGATACAGATGGAGCCGGATCCTGCGAAAAGTGTTGCAACATAGTCGCCTTTCTTTCCGTGAACGATCTTTACAAGATCATCAGCAACTTTTCTTGTGATTGCTGCGAATGATCCCTCTCTGTGGCAGATATCGTCCTGAAGCAGGGACTTCTTAACAGTTGTTGTTGTTGTTGAAGGACCTGGGTTCAGAAGGATAGTCTTTTTCAGAGTCTTCTGAATTTTGATGTCTTTTAATTTCATAAAATTTCTCTCCTATGCTTACACATTAAACTATATTTTTATCTGTGTCCATATATGTAAGCACAGTTCCTATATTCTTTTCTTCTGCAATTTTAACAAGTCTCTGGCAAAGTGCGATGTCGTGAATTGCAAGACCATAGTTGTGGTCGAGAATAGTTTCATCATCATTTTCTCTTCCAGGTTTCTTGCCGCTGATGATTTCTCCCAGCTGTGCATATGGATCTGGCAGTTCTCTGTAATAGCCCTTGTCATCGACGTTTGACTCTCTGAACTGACCCCAGTCATCTACGATGAATTTGTCAGCCTTGAACGGATAATCCTTTGTCCATCCGCTGGAGTGAACAGGCATTACCAGTGCACCTTTCTTAACCCATTCTCTGTTGAAGATAGGATCTGTAATTTTTCCGGTACATGTGATTACAATGTCGGAATCTCTGATTGCAGCTTCTGCTGTAGGTTCTACAACAACTTTCAGATTTGTCCGCTCCTTCACATACTGCTTGAAGGATTCAACCATCTTTGGATTGACATCAAATACTTTTACTGTGTCCAGTGTAGGAATTGCCTTCTGGAAGTTTGCAGCATGAACTCTTCCCTGGATTCCGGTTCCGATGATTGTGAACACTTTTGCATTCTTTGGTGCAAGACGTTTTGCAGCTGCTGCAGATACAGCACCTGTTCTGATTCCTGTGGTCCATGCGCAGTCAAGAACTGCTGTAGGGAATCCCTCTTTGTCATCGTTAAGGATTGTGAGTCCTGTGATTCCAGGAAGTCCCTTTGCTGCGTTTGCAGAGAATCCGCTTACCCATTTAACACCGGCTGCATGAATACGTGGCAGATAACCAGGCATTGCATGGAAGAAGGAAATAGGGTCTGGGTGGATTGCAGGCTTTTTCGGGTTTACATAGAAACCTTCGGAATGCTCTGTGAGCACCTTCTCGACAACTTCTACTACTGTTTCGAAGCTTACGTTCATTGAAAGGATATCTTCGTGTGAAAGAAATCTGATCTGCTTTTTCATTTTTTTATAACTCCTTTTTTATCTCAATCCACCATCTTCTTTGGCTCTGGTGGGATGTAATTTTTTGGATTCTTCTTATAGATCCACTGCATAGCAAACATAAGTCCTATAAGACCAAGACCTAGCCAGTCTGAAATTATTCCAGGCTTGATTGCAAGACAAGCTCCGGCACAGATAAGGAACCGCTCCACAAGGAACATCTTTCTTCTGATGTAACCAGCCATACCGATGGCGAAGCTGAGGGCTCCGATACATGCGGTGACGATGGTGATGAAGATCTTGAATGTGAACGGCTGTGTACCGATAAGGAGCGATGTGTTGAATACAAAGATGTATGGAACGATGTATGCAACTGCTGCCAGCCGGACTGCGTTGAATGCTGTCGGCCAGAAAGCTGCTCCTGCGATTGCAGATGCTGTGTAGGATGTGATTGCAACTGGAGGTGTAAGCTCTGACATAATACCGAAGTAGAAGCAGAACAGGTGCGCTGCCAGCGGCATAACTCCTACCTTGACCATGATAGGAACTGTCATGATTGTCATAAGAATATAGTTTGCTGTTGTCGGAACGCCCATTCCCAGGAGCAGACAGAGAACCATGGTGAGCACCAGGGTAAGTACAAAGTTGTTCTGGGAAAGTGCAGTAAGCAGGGATGTAAGAGCAGGTGTAAGTCCGGTAAGTCCGGCTGTACCTACTACGAAACCAGCTGCTGCACATGGGATTGCAACTACAGTAAGGGTCTGTCCGGCACTGCTTAAGATACCCCACAGCTTCTTTCCGTTAAGCCGTGTCTTCTTGTCAATCATACTCAGGACTATAGCTGTGATGAATGCAGCAAACGGAGCATACAGAGCAGAGAAGCCCAGGATAAGCAGTGTAACCAGGATGATTACAGGGAGGAACAGGTAGCACTTGCGAGCAGCCTCGCCCTTCCACTTCGGAAGCTCTGACTTAGGCAGTCCGATTGCACCGATCTTGTGTGCCTCAAAGTGAATCATTGTGAACACAGACACATAGTACAGAGCTGCAGGAAGTGCTGCTGCCACTACGATTGAGAGGTAGCTTACACCCAGATACTCTGCCATGATGAATGCAGCAGAACCCATTACAGGAGGTGTAATCTGTCCACCGAGAGAAGAAGCTGCCTCTGTAGCTCCGGCAAGAGCTGCAGGAATACCGGTCTTCTTCATAAGAGGAATGGTGATTACACCGGTGGTCGCAACGTTTGATGTGGAAGAACCTGAGAGCATTGCGAACATAGAGGATGCCACAACTGCCATCTTTGCAGGTCCACCCACCATGGAGCCGAACACACCCTTTGCAATCTTAAGCAGAAGGTCTGCCAGACCTGTTGCGTGGAGGGCTGCTCCAAAGAGGAGGAACATTGCGATATATGTGGAAGAAACTCCGATAGGTGTTGACCAGATACCGACGTCTGTCAGATAGAAGTGTCTCATGATCATTGCCACTTTGAATCCAGGATGCCACAGTACGCCACCGCACAGATAACCGAACTTGCAGTAGATGATCATCGCAATTCCGATTGTCATAAGTACACGGCCTATTGAGCGTCTTGTTGCCTCAAGGATACAGATGAGCAGCCAAACTCCCATGATCTGGTCGATCAGGTATACATTTCCCTGTCTCATTACAATCTCGTTTGTAAAGAGGGTTATGTACCAGCAGCTCATTATACTGAGGGCAATGAAGATATAGTCGTACCAGTAGATCTTGGTCTCAACTTCTTCGTTTCTCTTTATTCTTGATTTTTTTGTCAGTCTGTATGCGATGATACCGAGTATGATAATCACTAATGCATATGCCAGATGGACAGGTGCAGGTGCAGTGATTTTTTTGACATAGAAAGTCAAGAAAATTGATATGAAAGTACCAAGGCCCAGGAAAATGAACGGACCAAATGGCTCTTTCTTGGCTCCTGAGTTTCTGTTTGCAGAGAATTTCCACATACAGATGCTCAGCGCAAATGAAAGGTGCACACTTCTCTGAACCATAGCTGTGAACAGACCGGCGCAGGCTGTATACAAGTGGAACAGTCCGAACAGACCCGCTGCTATGATCAAGATGGTGGTGTCGCGCTTTCCTAAAGTTCTGTATCCAGTGATCTGCTTCTCAAGCTTGTCAGACTTCTCCTGGATGAACTTCATTTCTTGTTCGACAGTCATTTTTGACGCATCACTCATAAAATCTCCTTCTGGATGTGTGATAAAAAAATGCTGCCCTGCTTTCGCAGAGCAGCACATATCACTGCTCTAAATCAGCAGTCGAGGGGATAATCTTTTCTCACAATAGCGGCATGAACCATCTGTGTGAGAGTAAGAATATCGAATACAGGCTTGTTGATAAGCTTCTGTATATCCCGTGCAAAAGGCGGAAGGTCTGTGCACTCTATAAGAAGAGCGCCCATGTCCGGGTTCTCCTCATAAAGCTTACCTACTTCGTACAGAACATCCTTGCGGAGCACATCCATGTTAAGGTCTGTTCTGACACGGTCAATAATTACATCCCTGAACTCGTCGTGCTGGATCATTCCGGCAATACATACAGGGATATTCTCGCCATGCACTATCTTTAAATAATCTGGTGTGAAGCTTCCCTTGTCTGCAACAAGGATTCCCAGCTTCCGGCCGCCGATCATCTGGGAGATGAGAGGAGCCTGCATTACGCTGGAAATATAAACAGGGATATTGACTTCGGCTGCAATCTTATCCTGGAGAAGTGCCATAAAGCCGCAGCTTCCAGTGATAGCCTTTACACCCATAGCTTCCAGCTCTTTTGCGGCAGCAATAAAACGCGGAAGGAGATCTGCGCATTTATCCCGCACTACAACAGCCGGAGTTGCTCCGTCAATCACCTTGAAAACAACAGGGAAGTCAAATGTATGGTGGTTCTTGATATGGCCTGGAACCTTATAGTAATAGGATTCGAGACACATAATTCCAATTTCTGCACCATAGGTGTTAGGTCCGCCTTTTAAAATCATAGTATCTTCCTTATTTGATAAGTCCTTTGTCCTTGAAGAATTTCTCTGCACCAGCGTGCCATGGAACTACACCGCGCATCTTAACCATGTTCTCAGGAGTGATGAACTTTGTCATTCCGTGAACAGCCTGAACTTCATCGAGTCCCTTAACCATACAATCCAGCATGTTGTAAACATAGTCTGCAGAAAGGTCTGGGAGAGCTGCGAATACAGATCCTGTTGTGATCAGCTGAACATCCTCGTCAACGCCATTGTATGTTCCTGCCTTCATTGTCTCTGTTCCATATGCCGGGTAAAGTTTCAGGAATTCAGGAATATCTTTTGCCGGATCCTGGAATCCAAGGATTCTTACAGGGCGGGCAGAAGCAAGCTCGATGATAGATCCGGATGGCCATGCTGTTGCATATCCAGCCATATCAAGCTGCTTATCCTGCATACCGGTAACACGCTCTGTATGTGTAAGAGGTCTCCAGTCTACATCTTTGATTCCGATTCCGTAGAACTTCAGGATTGCTTCGTACTGAAGGAGGTCACCAGATCCTGCAGCGCCAGGGGAAAGCTTCTTGCCCTTAAGGTCTGCGAATGTTTTGATGTCGCTGTCCTTCCATACAACTGCCTGCATTCCTGTAGGGAACAGGTTACATACGAAGCTTACATCGTGCCATGGACCTTCTTTCTCGAAGTTTCCTTTTCCATTGTAAGCATCATCCAGGATTACTGTGTTGATCATACCAAGCTGGTACTCTCTCTGCTTCATAAGACGGATGTTCTCTCCAGATCCACCGGAAGCCTGGATTGTAAGAACATAGTCTGAATACTTTCTGACCTGGTTTGATACAGCTGCACCAACTGGGTACCAGCTTCCTGTCATTCCAGATGTTCCCATCAATGCGCCTTTCTCAGCTGCATTGCTTGTCTGCTCTGCTGCACCAGTTGCGAAAACCAGGCTGCTTACCAAGCAAATCATCATTGCGATTAACAAATACTTTTTCATATTTCCTCCATCAATAATTGTATTTATATTAAGAGCCGTTTTTGCAAACGTGTCAATTTTTTGTTAAATAATTCACAATATAATATCTTTGCTTTATCCATATCATACATTTTTTTTATATTTATTTTATAAAGTTATATTTTTATATCTAAAATTTTTTTTATATGGTATTCTCATAATATGAAAAAATTAAATCTACATCATCTTTACCTTTTTTATTACATTGCGAAATACAAGTCCATAACCAAGGCGGCAAACTTTCTGGAGATAAGCCAGCCGGCAGTGAGTCTTCAGATCAAGAACTTCCAGAAGGAATGCGGAGTCCAGCTGTTAGATATAGTAGATAAGAAGATATATCTGACACCAGTGGGAAAATCTCTCTACTTCAAGTGCGAGGAGCTCTTTGCCCTTAAAGAGGACGCAGAGGAGATAATCCTGGGAAACAAAGAGAATATCAACGAGATGATAAGTATATGCACCACTCATCCTTTCGGCGATTACTATATGGGCAGCTTCCTTCCCGATCTGATCAAAAAATACAAGGAGAGCCTCAGGCTTTCCATAACCACCGACAGCTCAGATCTTATCCTGGAGAAAACCCTGGAACTGGAGACCGACCTGGGAATCGTGGGCAAACCGGTGAAACATCCCAAACTGGTGATAAAGCCACTTTTGCGCGAGTCGCTTCAGCTTATCTGCAATCCGCATCATGAGCTGGCAGACAAGCTTATCATCCATCCCTCCGACCTGGTGAATCACCCTTTCATCACCCACGAGCCCGGATCTTCCACCCGCAAGGCTATTGAGGAATATGCTGTAAAAAACAATATAAAGCTGAATGTGGTGGATGAGATTTATTCTCCCCGGCTTGTGGCAGATATAGTAGGCAACACAAGTGCTATTTCCATTATCTCAAGGCATATCATCGGAGATTATGTGAAAGGGGGAAAGCTTAAGTCAATTCCGATAGACGGCGGTCTTTTCCGTTATTTCTTCCTTATTTATCATAAGGAAAAATATATTTCCCCTGTTCTGCAGCAGGTTATTACAGCCCTTGAGAACTGGTGTGATAATTATAACCAGGAAGTTCTGCTTAATATAACAAAGGATTGAAAACTGTCATGAAATCATATCCCTCTATATTCAACCACGTGCTGGGACCGGTGGCACCGGGTCCTTCAAGTTCCAATACAGCGGCTCCTTACCGTATAGGAGACCTGGTACGCCAGATTGTGGGCAGGGTACCTGAAAAAGTATTTATGGAGCTGGCCTCCAGCACCAGCTTTGCCCGCACTTTCCTGGGAAGCAAGAGCGACCTGGCCCTTATAAGCGGTCTTTTGGGAAAGGACAGGACAAAATACGACATAGCCAAAGCCTATAAAGATGCAAAGGAAGCCGGCCTTTCAATAGAGTTTGATGCCAAGAGCTGGAAAGGGCTGGGAACAATGAAAGGAAGCCGCATCCATGTGGATGATATGG
>CADAEX010000048.1:7403-11693 GCA_902787125.1 uncultured Spirochaetaceae bacterium | reverse complement strand
GAATAAATGAGAATAAGTAAGTTGATTGCCAGTAACAGGCTGCCAATAAACACAGCCAAAATGGTATCTCTCATATAATATTTCTATTATGAGATTTTCAGTATGTCAAATTTAATCTGAGGAAATGAGCTTTTTTATAAAATTTTTTTATGAAAGATATAAGGGGGGGGAAAACCGGTTGTCACGCTGAATGCATCAGCGTGACATATATTCAATCAGCGAGGATGTATTCCACAGTTGTGACCACCCTGACACTTTTGCGCTCAGGAAGTCCCGGTGCCGCATCGTCAATGGAGAAAAGTCCCTGGCTTGCCCTCTTGATCTTGCTCACCTTGCTTCCGGAGTCCCGGGCAAACTGCTCAGCCGCCTTCCGGGCATTCTGGGTAGCCTCGGCAATCATCTGAGGCTTTATGTCGTTGAGCTTGTTGAAGTGGTATTCCACCCGGCTGTCGTAATCGTGGGAAAGAGCTATGCCTGAGTCCATCAGGTTTATGGAATCGGAAAGAGCTGCTGCCACTGCCTTGATATTTGACGAGCGGACAAAGACAACAACTTTTGCAAAGTATTTGTCTCTCTTGCGGGTCTGGTCCATGTATGGATCTGTGGTGGTGTCGGTGATAGCCGGTTCCTTGAGGGTGAAATCTGCATCCTGCACCCCGTGCTTCTTAAGGAAAGATGTGATTATGCCGCTCTTTTTCTCAATGTCCTGCCGGAGGAGGGAAAGGTCGTTGCCGCTTACTGTGAAGGTGACTGGCCATACTGCCATATCTGCATCAACTTCCATTTCTGCCAGGCCCCGGACCGATACAGTCCTCTGGTCTGCCTTGAGGGTCTTGATTCCAAATGCAATAGAGAGTCCTGATAAAACTATACCGATTGCCAGCACTGCAGCGCTGACGATAAAAAATCTTTTATTTTCCATACATTTATAGTATACTAATAGGAGAGGCGGACGGCAAGGAAATGATTGAAGAAAAAGTGCGGAAAAGACGTAAGGCACGGGTGGCCCAGTCTGACTGTGTGGCCTGCGGAAGCTGTGTCAAAGTGTGCCCAAAGAGTGCAATAAAGGTATATAAAGGGCTCTATGCCCAGGTCGATGAGGCTCTCTGCATAGGGTGCGGCCGGTGTGCTGCCGAATGTCCTGCCGCCATAATTGAGATAGGGGAGGTGGACTGATGAAAAAGCACTGGTACGACTATCTCTGGATTTTCTCTGCCACCTACCTGATCCTGGGATTCTTCAATATCCTCTTTGCCTGGCTGGGGATGCTCTGTTTCCTGCTTCCTCTGCTTATTGCCATATTCGGCGGTGACAAGATGTACTGCAACCTTTTCTGCGGCCGTGGTCAGCTCTTTTCTATCCTGGGGAAGAATCTTAAGCTCTCGCGGAATAAGAAGCCCCCTGTGTTCCTGCATAAAAAATGGTTCCGCTACGGTTTCTTGGCTTTCTTTATGGTGATGTTCGGTCAGATGCTGTGGGTCACCTATCTGGTGGGTGCAGGGCAGCGTCCTTTAAGCCAGCACGTCAAGCTGTTGTGGAGCATCAAGCTGCCATGGCAATGGGCATATTATGGTGGAGTATCCCCCTGGGTGGCCCAGTTCTCCTTCGGGTTCTACAGCGTGATGCTTACTTCCACTGTGCTGGGAATAATAACTATGGCTCTGTTCCGGCCCCGGAGCTGGTGTGTATACTGCCCCATGGGAACAATGACCCAGCTTATCTGCCAGGCACGAAAGCCCAGGATCAAGAAATAAAGTTTTTAATCAGAATCTCAAGTCCAATTGCAATAAGGATAGCTCCGCCCAGAATTGAGGCTTTCCCCGACAGATGGCTTCCTGCCTTCTTTCCGATGGCAGCACCGCCCATGCAGATTCCGAATGTGACCACCGCGATTATCAGCGAGGCTGCCAGAGCCATTGCAGTCTGGTACTGGGCTATGGTGAAGCCTACCGAAAGGGCATCGATGGAGGTGGCCAACGACTGGATCATAAGGACTCCGAAGGTGAGCTTCCTTCCTTCTTCCACCTCTCCCCGAAATCCCTCAAGCACCATCTTCCCGCCGATATAAAGCAGCAGTATGAAGGCTATCCACGGTATGAACGGCTGGAACTTCTCGAATATGCTGACGAGGGTATGGACGCAGAACCAGCCCGCCATAGGCATGATGAACTGGAAGATACCGTAGGAGAGAGCCATTCCTGTCATTTCTCCCCGGCTCATCTTTGGATTGACCAGACAGTTGGCAATGGAGACAGAAAAGGCATCCATGGCCAGTCCCACACCCAGGAGAACGCAGTTTATGAAAAATACAAAGTTCCAGTCCATAATAAAAAATGCCCCAGGAAGGCCTGGGGCTTGCTTGCATCAGTGTTCAATCACTTCTTGTTGATTGTTCCAAGAGCTGTATAAACGATATCTGTTGTGTTGCATCCTCTTGAAAGGTCGGAAACCGGCTTTGCGAATCCCTGGAAGATAGGGCCGTATGCCTCGAATCCGCCGAAGCGCTGCATAAGCTTGTAACCGATGTTTCCTGCGTTGATGTTAGGGAAGATCAGTGTGTTAGGGCTTCCTGCAACTGGTGAGCCTGGTGCCTTGCGTGCTGCAACTTCTGGAATGATAGCTGCATCAAGCTGGAGCTCGCCGTCAACCTTAAGGTCTGGTGCTTTCTCTTTTACGATTGCCAGTGCCTGGGTAACCTTGTCTACTGTCTCGTGGGAAGCAGATCCCTTGGAGGAGAAGGAGAGCATTGCAATCTTAGGCTCTGTAAGGAGGAATGAGCGGCATGAGTCTGCTGCTGCAAGTACGATGTCTGCCAGCTGGTTTGCATCTGGCTCGATGATCACTGCACAGTCTGCCAGGATGTAGGATCCCTGGTATCCCCAGTCTGTTCCTTTTTTCTCCATGATGAAGCAGGAAGAAGCAGTCTTGATTCCAGGTGCGGTCTTGATGACCTTGAGTGCGGAGGAAGCAACTGCTCCGGTGGTGTTCACAGCACCTGCAACCATTGCGTCGCAGTCGCCTTTTCTAACCATCATTGCGCCCCAGTAAAGAGGGTTCATCATCTCTTTGCGGGCCTGATCTTCTGTCATTCCCTTAGCTTTTCTAAGCTCATAATATTCGTTTGCGTAAGCGTCGATGTTTGCAGACTTGGTTGGGTCAACCAGCTTGATTCTGCCGTCAATCTTTACATTCTCTGCTTTTGCTGCGCTCAGGACAGCTCCCTCGTCGCCAACCAGCCAAACTTCTGCCACAAGGCCTTCGTCTGCAAGAATCTTTGCAGCATTGATAACTCTCTTGTCAGTACCTTCTGGAAGAACCAGCTTCTTCTGGTTTTTGAGGGCTTCAGCCTTCATTCTCTCTATAAATCCCATTTTTTGCTCCTTTTTCGCAAATTTACCTGAATTTACTTTATATGAAAAATGTGTAAAGTTTCAACCACTTGGAAGCTTTTTTTCTTATTGCATATATTTTTATTGCATATTAGAATTAAAGAAGGAGATAAATATGGTTGATGTGAGAATTAAAAATATAGAGGAATCGGATGCCGACACCCTCCTTTCTGAGGATATGAGCTTCCAGGGGACAATGTCCCTTTCCCGTCCTGCCATGATCAAAGGTCAGCTGGCAGGAAAAATTGAGTCTGACAGCAACGTTTTCATAGAGAAAGAAGCTGATGTTAAGGCAGATATAAAAGCAAATGAGCTTTCTGTAAAAGGAAATCTCTCCGGGTCTGTCCAGGCTGCCGTTATTGAGCTGGGATCCAGCGCAGTGTTCAGCGGCGATGTAAAAGCCCAGTCTCTGGCAATGGAGAGCGGATGCACATTCAGCGGAACTTCCCAGATCGGTGCTGAGCCGAAATCTGATGCCCCTGAGGCAGCAGAAGAAGCACCTGCCCAGAACGAAGAGTGAGATATCTGTGAAAAGATCTGTTTCTGTCCTCCTGCTTCTGTTCCTGTCCTTTGCACTGTTTGCCCAGACCAAGCCTGATGCCGTCAAGGAGTACAAGGCAAAGAACTACGATTCTGCAGTGGATATCTGCCTTGACGAGATAAAATCTGGTAAATATACGGTGGACACCTACAATATCCTGCTGTGGAGCCTGAACCGGCAGAAACGCTACAAGGAGACCATAGCTCACGGCAATCAGGGCTTGAAGAAGTACCGTGACATGCGGATAATCGAGTCCATGGGTGTGGCGTACTACTATACAGGAAACTATGACCGGGCTCTGGATAACTTCAAGACCTATGCGGCGGCTCTGCCGGAAGGTGCTTTTATAGATGATGTCTA
>CADAEX010000048.1:0-7384 GCA_902787125.1 uncultured Spirochaetaceae bacterium | reverse complement strand
ATAGATGATGTCTACTTCTTCATGGGGGAGATATACATTCACAAGGGAGAGTTCAACAACGCCGACATTGCCTTGACTGCTGCCGTGCACCATTATCCCAAGTCTGCCATGTGGTGGAGCCGGCTGGGTTATGCCCGGGAGCAGGCTGGTTCTTTTGACCTGGCACTGGCTGCATACAACCAGGCTCTTGAGATAAACAAAAACTATGCAGAGGCAAAAAGCGGCCTCGACCGGGTTGCCGCAAAGCTGAATTCCTGAATATGAGCCGCAATTTCTCAATTTCTATCTATACTCTGGGCTGCCGCCTGAACCAGGTGGAGAGCGAGGCTGTCTCCGGCGCTTTTCTTAATGCCGGTTTTTCCCTGGCCAAGCAGGGGAGTGTTCCCGATATCTTTGTGATAAACACCTGCACTGTCACCTCCAAGAGCGAACAGAAGGCACGGCGTGTAATAAGAAAGGCATCCTCTGAGAATCCCGGTTCCCTGGTGGTGGTGACCGGCTGCTATGCCCAGCTGAATGGTCCCGATATTGAAAAACTGGGTTCCAATATCCTTGTGATAGGGCAGGCAGAGAAGAGCCGTCTCCTAGAGTTCCCGGCCTACATCCAGGAGACAGAGGCAAAGACCGGTGCGGCACTCAAGGAATACCTGCAGTTCCGTCTTGGAAAAGAGCCAATGACCACAACAAAGTTCGACTTTCTGCCTGACACCTTCAGTTTTCATACCCGGGCAAGCCTTAAGGTGCAGGATGGGTGCAACAACTTCTGCGCCTACTGCCGTATTCCCTTTGCCCGGGGCAGGAGCGAGAGCATGGACTTTGACAGGGCAGTGGAGACTGCACTGGCTATTGAGAAGAACGGCTACAGGGAGCTGGTGCTTACCGGTGTGAATATAACTGCCTACGAGAGCGGCGGCAGGAAGCTCCGGCAGCTCTTGGAGGCTATACTGGAGCGCACCTCTGATATCCGTATCCGCCTTTCATCTCTCGGCCCTTATGACGACCTTGATAACTTTGCATTCTTCATCTCTCGGCCCAGAATCTGTCCCCACTTCCACCTTTCGGTGCAGTCGGGAAACGACAATGTCCTTGCAGCCATGGGACGTAAGTATCCGGCCGGCAGGCTTAAGGAGATAACCGATATACTTAAAGGCAGCGGACGGGATCCCTTTATTTCCGGAGATGTCATAACCGGATTCCCGGGAGAGAGCGACCAGGATTTCGAAGATTCCTATAATTTGATCCGGGACTGCGGCTTTGCCATGTGCCATGTGTTCCCATATTCACCGCGGCCCGAGACCAGGGCTTACAGAATGAAGAACAGAGTTCCGGAGCGAATCTCCCGGCTGCGTGCCGAGCGGCTGGGTGGCCTGGCCGACCAGCTGTACCTGGAGTACATAGCCCGGCAGAAGGGGCGCCGTGAGAAAGTGATAATAGAGGAGCAGGTTGTGCTTGATGGTAAAAAGTACTGCGCCGGGCTTTCCTCCAACTACCTGAAGGTGCTGATTGAAAGCAGGGATGCGCTTAAGGCCGGCACGCTGTGTGATGTGGTCTTGAATGCCGACGCCGGTAATGTGTTCGGTAAATTGGTTCAGTAATTTTATTTTGCCGCCGCTTTGTCAGCCTCTTCCACCAGGTGGTGCTGCCAGTTTATAAGGTAGCGCTCATCATCGGGATTGCTGCTTTCTATGTCGGCTAAAATGCGGAATACCGGCTCGGTGCCGCTGCCCCTCATCCAGATAAAGGCAATATCTTTTCCTTCCCTGTTGGAGAACAGAATCTTAAGGCCACCTTTTACACCGGCTTTCCGGGCCTCGGCCCCAATTCCCACGTAGGATTCGGTACCTATTGTATTTATCTCCCGCCAGCTTGTTATGCCGAACCTGTCGGCCAGCTCCTGCTTTTTTGCTTCCCACTCAGCCCTGAACACATCTTCATACTGCAGCTTCAGGGCACCATGGTCGGTGCAGCTTATCTTCATCTTGGCCAGGGCGTCGTCGGTGGATGTGGTCCTGAACTGGGGTAGGTCGGCAATCATCTCCTCCCAGCTTCTGCCTGTAAGGGAGGCATATTTGATTATGCTTATTATTGTGTTCAGGGGATCCCGCACTGTGGCAGGGTGGGTGATGTTGCCGCCGTTGGAGCCTTCTCCCAGGAACCGCACTGTATAGCCCTGCTTCCGAAGCTTGGCCGCCAGGTTCACCACATTGGCTTCCCCCACCTCGGCCCGGAACACATCCACGCCGAACTGCCGGGCAATTTCCTCTATACGCAGAGAGGTGGGGCAGTTCACCGCCACAGCAGTCCGGCCCGGGGCAATCTGGCCGCTGTTCTGCATAAAGGTGAGTTCTGCAGTGCAGGCAAGTGCAAACACAGTCTGGGCATCTGGTATCATGGCCTTGCCGTTTTTACCGATAAGAACCAGATTGCCCCGGTCGCCGTCGTTGTCGGGTACGTAGCCTATAGTAAAGCGTTTATCCTGAGCATGGAGCTTTTCCAGGTGGCCGGCGGCGCAGTTAAGGTTTTTCCCCTCCGGCAGGATGCCATGGGCTATTTCCCCGGCTGTGTCATTTATAAAGCTGTATTCAATTCCCAGTGTCTCAAAGAACTGCCGGTCTATGGAAAGGCATCGGGCACTGCCGTTCATGTCTGCAACCACTGCAGGCTTATCTGCTTTTTTGAAGGC
Source organism: uncultured Spirochaetaceae bacterium (assembly GCA_902787125.1). Taxonomy (GTDB): domain Bacteria; phylum Spirochaetota; class Spirochaetia; order CADAEX01; family CADAEX01; genus CADAEX01. The sequence goes on along the minus strand of CADAEX010000048.1, from coordinate 4,701 downwards.
TTCCAGCTCCTCCCGGGTTGCAAAGGCAGTGGCCAGGTTGAACTTAAGGTATGAGTCCAGAGCCTCTTCTTTATAGTCTTCTGACGGGGGAAGAGGAGTGTCCTTGATTTTGTTCAATAATTGAACAAGTGTCTGGTAATTGGTTTTCTCCTCCATGAAGGCTTTGAACTGTGCAATAATGTCTGCCGCATCGGAACCGCCCAGGACAGCCCCGTCTCCCAGCCCGAACTTGACCCCGTTGTGGCCTGCCGGATTGTGGCTGGCAGATATGTAGATAAAGCTGTCCAGCTCTTTGGTATTCTTTACATAAGCCATGATCTCCGGGGCGGCGGCAATGGCCAGGTAGCGGATATCTAATCCTGCATCCTTTGTCACTCCTGCAACAATCTGGCAGATAGCCTCTCCTGTAGGGCGGGCATCCCTTGCTATGGCCACACTCCTGCATCCCTTGGAAAGGGCCCACTTGGAGAAAATATATCCGATTCCGGCGGCAATGACTCTGTCTGCCTCCGAAAGCTCTTTATTCATGCTGTTTTCATCACCGTCAGCAGCAAACACCTTGCGCCATCCCGATGCAGAGATGATCATCTTCTTAAACGAACTGTAAACATCATCAAAAAGTGTATCCATATCAATTTCCTTATAACATTCCAGAAGCCTGTTGTCGATAGTCTCTATGATTTTGCCTGGCTTGAAGCTGATTTTTTCGGAGGTGATGGAGTCGAAATAGGCGAACATGATCCTGATAAGCTGACCGGCTCTGCCCGGGACAGGGATGTTGCGGCTTATGATCAATTTTGAGATAAGCACCATATCCCACAATATAAGGCCTTTCCTGAGGCCGATACCCAGTGCAGTTGCAGTGATGGGGAAGCTGCCGATTTTAAACAGAACTTTGCCCACTGGATTCAGCAGATTGAAGAAGACTATACAGGCTGTGATGATAAGCGGGGTCAGCAGTCTGATCTTCCCATCTTTCCTGTAGACCAGGATTGCGAAAGCTATGGTGAAAGCTGTGATTACTGCCAGTTCCTTAAGCATGGAGCCCCCTGAACCACTTGGATCTCTCTGTGAACATCTGGGTGAAGATTCCGAGGATAAGGCCTGTGACAGCCCCTGAGATCAAAAGGATAGGGGCAATGTACCTGGTGGCGCTTCCGAACAGTATGAGATGAGCCACAATAAGCTGTGCAATGTTGTTGGCAGCTGCTCCTGCCAAACTTAGTCCGATGCAGGAAATCCGATTCCTGAGAATCCGGTGCACACCCAGCATTGTTAATCCCGATGCCAATGACCCTGCGGCAGAGAATAAGAAAATGTAAGAGAACAGAGTACCTGTGATAAGGGCCTGTCCCATTATCTTGAGCAGTATCAGCTTATAAATATCCCGTGTGGGCATGATGAACAGGGCTATGATCACAGGCAGGTTGGCAAGTCCCAGACGCAGGAACGGGAGGGGTTTTGGAATTGCATATTCCACGGCTGCCAGAAAAAGGCACAGTGCCGCAAGGAAAGGAAGAAGCTTCTTATCAGTTGTCTGTGTCACTGTGCACTCCTCCCTCTACTGTCACTATTATGCGGTTCGGCAGGCATGCCAGGAAATCTCCGTCTTTGCGGGCCTGACCCATGTGGATGCAGATCTTATCCCGGCAGGGGCTCTCCACAAACTCGATGCAGCCGTCATGTATCATCAGATGAGCCTTGTCCAGCACACCCTCGAATTCCAGCTCCCGAGGCTGATTAAGGGGGTAGATATATTCTGTATCCTTAACCTTTATCACTGCCACAGCAGGTCCCTGTTCATTCCCTGACAGGGCAGCAAGGGAAAGAGCTATAAGTATGACAGAGATTGCGAGGAACAGAAAATCGGCCGGCTTAATGGAGAACTTCATCAAGGTGAGTATACCATAGTAAAGGCAATAAAAAAAGTCCTCCCGAAGGAGGACTTCATGCTGGACCTGAGTCCGATTATTTTGTGGTGAGAGCCAATGTCTCCCGTGCGATTGCCAGCTCCTCGTTGGTTGGAATAAGCATAACTTTGACCTTGGAGTCGTCAGCGGAGATAACTCTTTCCTCGCCCCGTACGTTGTTGCGCTCGTCGTCAATCTTGACACCCAGATAGCCCAGGTAGTCGCAGATTCTCTTTCTGCAGTTCTTGTCGTTCTCGCCGACACCTGCGGTGAAGCAGATAGCGTCAACACCGTTCATTGCAGCTGTGTATGCACCGATGTATTTTGCAATTCTGTAATCATATGCATCAAGACCAACCTGTGCTCTCTTGTTGCCTTCTGCTGCAGCCTTTCCTACATCGCGGAAGTCGGAGGAAACACCTGACATTCCCAGGATACCTGACTTCTTGTTGAGGATGTTCAGCATCTGGTTCACATCGATCTTCTCGTGGTTGCAGATGAACTGAAGGATTGTAGGATCAACGTCGCCGGACCGTGTTCCCATGATGACGCCCTCAAGAGGAGCAAGACCCATGGATGTGTCCACGCACTTTCCGCCGATGGATGCAGATACAGAAGCTCCGTTTCCAAGGTGGCATACGATGACTTTTGCATCTTTCTTAAGCTTTCCGAACTTGATAGCCTCGCGGCTTACGAACATATGGCTTGTTCCGTGGAATCCGTAGCGGCGTACCTTGTATTTCTCATAGTACTCGTAAGGAATTGCATAGAGGTATGCTTTCTCCTCCATACCCATACCGAAGGATGTATCAAATACAGCTACGTTCTTCTTGCCAGGCATTGCAGCTTCGCAGGCCTCGATTCCCATAAGGTTTGCAGGGTTGTGGAGAGGACCCAGGTCGAAGCACTCCCGGATAACTTTCTTGACATCGTCATTTACAACGATTGACTGTGTGTATGTGTTTCCACCGTGCAGGACTCTGTGGCCTACTGCTGTGATCTCGTCGGTGGACTTGATTACACCGTACTTTGCGTCGGTCAGGGCAGCCATAACCAGCTCGATAGCTTCCTTATGTGTAGGCATTGCTTTCTCTACAACATAATTGTCCTTTCCAGGCACCTTGTGGGTAAGCATTGATCCATCGATTCCGATTCTCTCGCAGAGACCTTTTGCCAGTACACTCTCGTTCTCCATGTCGATAAGCTGATACTTAAGGGAGCTGGAGCCGCAGTTGATAACAAGAATTTTCATTATTCCTCCAAACATAGCCATGTGGCTTATTAAGTTTTCTGATTTTCTTCAATAATAGCGATTTACGTGCGGTTGTTCAAGACGGGGGAGGGTGTGCCTTGACATAGGCTCTTGCCCGACTTAAAATTTTGATATGAGACATTTCCGGCTGTGTATATTGATTCTTATTCTGCTGATTCCGTTCCTGGCAGGCTGTCCTTTTGACAAGAAAGATCAGCGCATTGTGCTGTGGACCGACAGGCCGGAGTTTGCCGCCTATGCCCAGGCTTTCAACAGTTCCCAGAAAGATTATGTGGTGGAGGTGGTGTACAAAAAGTCTCCCGCCGAAGCCCTTAAGGGGAAGAAAATCGGCCGTTGGGATGTGGCAATAGGTCCTTTCCTCAACGCTGTCTCACTGAATGACACATTCATGGCGCTGGACCCCCTCTTGTCCGAAGGGCCTGTAAGCAGATCCAGGTTCTATCAGAATGCTCTGGAAAAAGGGAAGGTGAACGGGCATCAGATGCTTCTGCCTCTCTCTTTCAACGTGCCTTCATTTGTATTCCGGTCTGGCAAAATCAAGCAGGAGTTTGATTCCTTTGCCCTCAATTCCGAAAGATTTTCTGCAATCTGTCTCGACTTCAACAATGCTAAATCCAGACATCCGAAAAGTGCTTTCTCTCCGATGTGGAATCCGGAATCCCTTTTCTTCTTCTCTGTTCTTTCCCCTGGGCTCTGCTCCCAGTTTGAAACAGGTGCCGAGATGGGGCAGCAGGAGGTGAAGGCAGGGGTAGTCCGGATACGTCAGATGATTGAGACTATAGATGGGGGCATCAAGGCCGAAAGAGAGTTCCGGGATAAATACCTCTACAAGAATCCTCTTGAGCTCCTTGGTTCCAGCCATATTTTCTTCTGGTTCTCGGATGTGGGAAGCTTCTATACTCTTCCTGGAGAACGGCGCCGCGACCTGGATTTCCGCTATTATCTTAACAAGGACGAGAAGATTGCTGTCTGCGAGGATATGCTCTGGCTGGGTATTCCTAAAAAGGGAGGAAATACCATGGGAGCAGTTGCTTTTATCAAATGGCTGATGAATCCTGAAGTGCAGCAGGATCTGATTCTTAAAGCGAGGGAGATGGATATCCGCTCCTTTGGGCTTGCCGGAGGTTTCTCTGCCATAAAAGCTGTAAATGAGGATGCCCTTCCGCAGATATATCCGTTCGGACGTACTCGATACCCTTGAACTACAGGATTTCACTCAGCTTTTGAGGGTCTGGAAAGATGCTTTTGACGCTAATGCAAAGGCGTCAGGGAGTCCGTCCGTGGGGGAATCTTAAGCCTCACGAGCATAATCAACGATCATCGTGAGGCAATATCTTACGACCTTTTTACGCGGACAGGATATCAGCTGTCGGACATCGGCGCGGAACTGGAATGGGGGACGCTCAGGGATTTCCTGAGCAATCTTCCGATTGATTCCGCACTGCATCGGGATTTACATCCTGAGCTTTCGGCATGGGCAAGTCAGGCAAAAACAAACGGTATACTCGCCGACATTTA
>CADAEX010000047.1 GCA_902787125.1 uncultured Spirochaetaceae bacterium | reverse complement strand
TTGCTATAACCACTTTGCCGTATCGCAAGCCCTCCATGCCATCCTCGATGCCCAGGGCCTTCATTATGTTGTAAAGCTCCTCGGTCTTGTAGATGACAGTACGCTTTTCTCCTTCCACATTCTTAACTTTTCCACGTAGGGAGAAGACAGCCTGAGTCTTCACATCCCTGGTCTTTGTTATGGTACCGCTGGCAGAATCACCCTCGGTAAGGAAAATCATGGATGCTTCGCACTCCTCGGTATGGCGGGGATCCTGATGCAGATGCCAGCGGCAGTCCCGGAGCTTCTCTATGTTGAGCCGTGTCCTGCTTGAGGCTTCCTTTGCATTCTTCTTGACCTCGGAAAGCTCCTTACGCAGCTTCTCGTTCCGCACAATTATGTCCTGGAGCTTCTTGGCATCATCCATATTCTTGTGGAGATAGTCCTCAACTCCTTCTTTCACAGCATTCATTATCCAGCTGCGGATCTCGGTGTTGCCCAGCTTGTTCTTGGTCTGGCTCTCGAACACAGGATCCTTAAGCTTTATGGAGATGCAGCCTGCTATGCTTTCCCGCACATCTGTACCTGAGTAGTTGGCTTTGTAATATTCGTTGATACCCTTGAGAAGCCCCTCTTTGAAGGCGCTAAGGTGAGTTCCTCCGTCAGAGGTGTACTGACCGTTCACGAAGGAGAAATAAGTCTCGCCGTAATTATGGGTATGGGTGAAGGCAACCTCTAATTTATCGCTCTGGAAATAGACTATGTTGTAGTGGACATTGTCTCCCACCTCGCTTTTCAGCAGGTCGTACAGTCCTTTCTCGGAATAGAAGGTCTCCTTGTCAAAGGTAAGGGTGAGCCCCTTGTTCAGGTATGCGTAATTCCACAGCCTTTTCTTCACAAAGTCAAAGTTGAAGGCATATTCCCCGAAAAGCTCCTCGTCCGGCACAAACTCGATGAATACACCGTTCCGCTCCTTGGGGCTTGAGCCCTGACGCTCGTTTATCAGCTTTCCTTTCTCGAAGATTGCCTCGTGGAAGTGGCCGTCCCGGATAGATACAACCCGGAAGTAGGAGGAAAGGGCGTTCACAGCCTTGGTTCCCACACCGTTCAGTCCCACAGAGAACTGGAAAACATCATCATTGTACTTGGCGCCTGTATTGATTACTGATACACAGTCCACAACCTTGCCCAGAGGAATTCCCCGGCCATAGTCCCGCACCTTGACCTTATTCTCTTTTATCTCGATGACAATGCGCTTGCCGGCTCCCATTATGAACTCGTCCACGCTGTTGTCTATAACTTCCTTAAGGAGGACATAGATACCGTCGTCCGGGTTGGAGCCGTTGCCAAGCCGCCCTATGTACATACCGCTTCTCTTGCGGATATGCTCCAGGGAGCTTAAGGTCTGTATCTTGCTCTCGTCGTATATTGCAGTTTTCTTCTCAGCCATAAGTTGTCAAAGATCTCCAAACCGTTCCAGCATCCATCGTCCCTTCTCGTAGGAGAAGACGTTAAGGCTTGTGTTTCCGACCTTGAAGCAGCGGCGGGCGTTGACAGAAATTCCCAGCACCAGGCGCATGAAGAAGTCCACCCAACCCCGGTGTGTCACCACCAGGATATTCTCCCCGGGATGCTTCTCTGTCACAAATGTCATGAAATCCTGGATCATCTGGATGTAATCCTGCTTGCTCTGTCCGTTCGGGATGCGGTATTCCATATCGTCGCTCACCGCTTTCCTGAAGTCGTCTGGATAGTGTTCCTTCACATATGCCCAGTCGTGGGTGGCAAAGATTCCCATATCCCGCTCCCGTAGCCGTTTATCCGGTACAATCTCCAGGTTGAGTTTTTCGTTGATATATTTTGCTGTGTCCCAGGCCCGTCCCAGGTCGCTGGTATAGATGCTTGAGAACTTCATGCCTGAAAGCTTTTCCCCAAGCTCCTTGGCAAGTGCTATTCCCTTAGGTGTAAGAGGGCTGTCCAGTATGCCCTGCATCTTGTCTTCCAGGTTCCATTCTGTCTCGCCATGGCGCACAATTGAAACTCTAGTAATGTTGTCCATCAATCCCCTCCCAGGTTTGATCTAATCTATAAATTGCGTACTTTCTTTATCGCTTCATACGCCTTCTGAATCTGGTCGAATTTCTCGGTGGCAAACTTCATGAACTCCTCAGGAAGCCCCTTGGATGCAATGACATCAGGGTGAAACTCCTTGATAAGCTTCTTATACTTTGCCTTGATTGTCTCATCACTGTCAGATGATGAGCATCCTAAAACTGAATATGCGGCAGCCAATGAGCCGCTGTCAGATCTTGATGATGAGCCCGAGCTGTAACCGGAGCTGTAGCTGCCTTCCTGATTCTGCCTGAATCCATACTTTGTCTTAAGGTAATCCACATTTCCTGCCGGATACCGCATGCACATGGCAGCCTGGGCAATGAACTGGTTCTCCTTGTCGGAAAGAACGCCGTCAGCCATAGCAATCCGCACAAGTATATCCATCATCATCTCTATCATCTGAGGATCGCCATAGAAGCTCTGATAGAACTGCTCTGCAAACTTTTCAAAGGATTCAGCAGAAACTGCAGCTGTATCAAAAATGCGGAGGGCAAAATCCTGATCCTGTCTTGAAAGCCTTAAGTCGTTGCTCATGAACTGGATCACAGTATTGCGTTCGTCGGCAGAGATCTGTCCGTCTGCATTAGCCATCTTGCCCAGCATGGAGAAAGTGGCGACGAAGAAAGTCATCTGCGCCTGCCCAAGGCCGAAGGATTGCCCCTGCGGACCAGCGGCCTGCCTGTATTGGTATTCCCGGTCTTCCTGCTTGTTCTTGTCATGGTCGAAGGTGTGCCCGATAGCTACCCCCAGGATTGCTCCGAAAGGACCGCCCAGCATAGATCCCAAGATTCCGCCGATTACTTTACCCTTTACGCTCATACTTCTCCATTGTACCCTATATATACAGTATATTTTAAAAATAGACTTATTTCAAGGACAAATATCTAATTGACATTATCTCTTATGTATAAAATAATTAGAGTAGTGAAATTTCTCAAACCGTCTTGGACATTTTTAGTAATTGTCTCAACAGTTGCAGTTTTGTGCGCAGGGTGCAAACTTGATTATAAGGATGCAGACCTGGCCGAAGAGATGAACGCTCAGGTGCCCAACAGCGTCCTGGAGGATTTCTCACAGGTTGTGGTGCGGGACGGAAAAGTCTCCTATATCTTTTCCGCAGACCATGCCGAACTCTATGACAGCACAAAGCTCACCTATTTTGACAACATCGGATTCACCGAATACAAGGCGGACGGCTCCACCGGCACAGAGGGGGCTGCACAGCGGGCTGTCCACGACTCCAAGACAGACAACATAATATTCGACGGAAAGATAATACTTAATTCCACAGTCCAGGACTTTGTGGTAAAGTCCGACTATCTGGAATGGAACAACGAGGCCAAGATCCTCAAGAGCCTTGATGATACAGAAGTCTCCATTGAACAGGGAGACGGCTCCGTAGTGAAGGGACGTGGTTTTATAGCTGATGCAAAGGGCAAATCCTTCACACTCCTGAAAGAGGCATCGGGAAGGTACATTGAAGATGAAGAGACTGAGTAATTTTATTATCCTTCTTATTCTCTGCAGCACTCTCTATGCTGCAGATGACTTCTCCTTCTTCGGCGATTCCCTCTCATCAAGCCGCGGCAAAGGGAAGGAACACACCTCCCTGAAAGGAAATGCTGGAATCATTTCATCCTCAACCAGGATAAAGGCTGACAATATCGAAATTTACGGCAGCGACAACGATTTTGCGGAGTGCACCGGAACAGTCGAGGTAATAGACAACGAGAAAGGAATATCCCTCAAGGCAGAGAAGCTTTTCTTCAACCGGAAGGACGACATAATCCGGGTAGAGGGAGCTGCTGTCATGGAAGATATCAAGAACGAGGTCATTGTCAAAGGCAACTTCCTGGAATATATGGGAAATGACGAGACCTGTCTTATCCAGATAGGTGTGCGGATTCTTAAGGACGATATGGTGTGCCGCTCCGAGTTTGCCCGCTACAACCGTAACGATGATATTCTTGAGCTCACCGGTATGCCTGTGGTGTTCTGGAAGAATGATGAATACCGGGCACTGCGCATCCTAGTGGACCTGGACAAGGACGAGATAACCCTGGAAGGAAAAGTGACCGGTTCCATCTTCTCAGAAAAAGCTGACGAGGAGGAAGAAGCCGGAACAGCAGAAGAGACTGCAGCAGAAGAGACTCCGGAAGAGGAAAAGAAGGAATGAGCGAAGAACAGAAGGAAGAGAAGCTGGCAGTATTCGGCCTCAAGAAAATGTTCGGCAGAAAAACTGCTGTGGCAGGTATCGATTTCTCCATGAGCAAAGGAGAAATTGTAGGATTCCTGGGCCAGAACGGAGCAGGAAAGACCACTGCCTTCTATATGATAGCCGGTTTCATCAAGCCCACCGAAGGAAAAATCATGCTGGGAGACAGAGAACTCTCAAAGCTCCCTATGTACAAGCGGGCTCAGCTGGGTATCTCCTACCTGCCTCAGGAGGCCTCTATTTTTCGCAAGCTCACCGTAGAAGAGAATATTGCAGCCATAATAGAGACCCGCAGCGACCTGAACCGCAAGGAGAAAAAAGCTCTTTTAGAGGAGCTGATAGAGGAATTCGGCATAGGACATATCCGGAAGCAGAAAGCTTTTACCCTCTCAGGTGGCGAGCGGCGCCGTACCGAGATTGCCCGGGCCCTTTCCATGAAGCCTAAGTTCCTGCTTCTGGACGAGCCTTTCTCCGGCATCGACCCCATCGCAGTGGCAGAAATCAAAGGAATAATCAAAAGCTTTGCCTCCAAGGATATAGGGGTGCTGATCACCGACCACAATGTGCGGGATACCCTGGATATAACCGACAGAGCCTACATAATCAGCCATGGACAGATCATGGTTGCAGGAAGCAGGGATGAAATCCTTGCCAACGAACTGGCCCGGAAGACATATCTTGGAGAAGGTTTCTCGATGTAAGGGAAATTACCGGTGATCGGACTCGAACCGATACAGTATTGCTACCGGCAGATTTTGAGTCTGCTGCGTCTACCAATTTCGCCACACCGGCTTAGGTTTTTCTAAACTACATTGACTTTTCTTTTTTGTCAATTACAATAAAAATGATGGATAGAAAATCTCTTCTTTCATTATATGACGCATGTACCTTATGTCCCCGTGCCTGCGGTGTAGACCGGACTGCCGGCAGACTGGGCTTCTGCAGAGAGACCAGCGCCATTAGAATAGCCTGTGCCACGCTGCACCATGGGGAGGAACCACCTATCACAGGGAAGGGGGGAAGCGGCACCATCTTTTTCACCGGCTGCACACTTCAGTGCAGATTCTGCCAGAACCACCAGATAAGCAGAGGCGGCCTTGGCAGAGAAGTTTCCATAGAGGAGTTTGCAGATATCTGCCTTAAGCTGCAGGAAGCAGGAGCCGAGAACATCAACCTGGTCACAGGAACCATGTTCATCCCATCTATAGCTGAAGGAATTGCCTTGGCAAAGGGGAAAGGGCTGAGCATTCCAATCCTTTGGAACTCCTCAGGCTTTGAGAGTTCAGAAGCCGTTGACACACTGAACTCCTTTATTGACGTATATTTACCAGATATAAAAACACTGAACCATACATTTGCAGCCACATTCTTCAATGCTATCCATTATCCCGAGGCAGCCAAGACGGCTGTGGAGAAAATGGCCAATTCAAAGAAAATTGTGTTCAAAGACAACAAAATTATAGAAGGAACCATAGTACGGCACCTGGTTATTCCAGGTTACGTCGAGATGACAGAGCGATTCTTGAAGTGGTACGCCCAGAACCTTATGGGAAAAGCGCTGCTCTCTGTCATGTTCCAGTATTCGCCGAAGGCTGCCGAGGGGGAGGGGTTCCCGGATCGGGTTCTTGATAAGAGCGAGATGGATATGGTCTACTCCTACCTGGATGAGCTTGGAATTGAGGATGGCTTTATACAGGAAGAGGAGATGACCGACGATTGGAACCCGGACTTCAACAAAGCCTCGCCCTTCCCGGGCAGTATAGGAAAGACAGTATGGCATTGGAAAAGCTGAAGCTGCATCTTGCTGCCCTTCTTTTTCTGCTTCCGGCACTCTCCGCCTGGGGCGAGACTATAACAGATATCAAAATAGAGGGACTAAGACGGACAAAACCTGCAGTGATGCAGGAGATGCTGGAAAAGTTCAAAGGGACAGACTCTGCATCTTTTGACAGGAAGAAGCTGGAGGCAGAGCTGGAGAAGACCCAGCTGTTCAGCCTGTCTGATGCCACAGTTTCCGGCTCCACTTTGCATATTACAGTTGAAGAGAAGTTCTCCCTGCTCCCTATTCCCTTTGCATATGCCGCTTCTGACAGCTGGGGCGGCGGCCTGGTGGTAATGGACAACAACGCTTTCGGCCTTATGGACCAGGCTGCCGCAGGCGGCTTTGTCACCTCCAGCGGCTGGCGGGCGCTGGCAGGGTACAGCCATATCCAGAAGGCCCATTCCCCCTTTGGCTGGAGCGTGTTGGCCAACGGCGGGCAGTCCAAGACCAGAATACGGGATGATGAAGGCAACCTGCTCCTTGCCTATGACAACTCCACATTCAGTGCCTCCGCAGGCCTCAACAGAAGGCTGGCGCCCTGGCTCAGGGGTTCGGTAAGCTCCGGAGTGGACATATGCGATGTGGATGACCACAGCCCAGCCTCCGAGCTTGTGATACCTGTCACTGCCAGCCTGACAGCCAGCACCGCCAGCTGGGACGGCACATTCCTCAACACAATATACTTTTCCACAAGTGTAACCTATAACTTTTCCCAGTGGCACAGCGACAACTACTGCACAATTGCGGCAAAGGCAGGGTATCAGCAGCACCTGGTGCAGCGGCTCCGGCTCATTGCCCAGGGTGGTGCATTCCACTCCCCCGATGTGCCGGCAGTGTTTGCCAAGAACCAGAATGCAGTCCAGATATGTCTGCTTAACAATGCCTTCAGGGCATCTTCCATGGCTGGCGCCGGAGCCGGCTTTGAGTGGGGCGTTGCCAACACCAGGTGGGGTGTACCTTCACTCTATGCCCAGTATCAGGCAGTCTGGGCCGACGGTGTTATGTCAGATGAGATTTTCGGTCACGGTCCTGTTGCAGGGTTTAAGTTCTATTTAAAGAAGATTGCCTTCCCTGCTGTGGATATTTTCACTGCCTATAATGTAAAAACCGGCCTCTTCCGCACATCGGCGGGGGCCGGTTTCAGCTACTGATTCAAGCTGCAATCAAAGAGCTTTCTCGGTCAGCCTGTTAAGCCGTTTGATAAAGCCTGCTGTATCTGCCAGAGGTGCTCCCTCGGCCAGACGAGCCTGCTCCAGAAGGACAAAGCTGATATCCTCAATCATTCCCTTATCCTCAATTGTTGCCAGCTTCTGCACAATCGGATGGCTCGGGTTAATCTCTAGAACCGGTGCATACTCAGTATCACCCTGTCCTATGGACTTAAGGAGAGCCTGCATCTGCATAGTAGGATCGTTCTCGTCTGCAACAATACAGGATGGAGAATCGCTTAAGCGGCTGGATGCGATTACGCTCTTGACCTTATCACCAAGCACTTCCTTGATCTTCTCAAGAAGAGGCTTGACCTCCTCGGCCTTCTTCTCATCTTCCTTATCCTTAAGGTCATCTGCAGCACCCTTGCGGTTCACAGACTTAAGCTCAAAGTCCTTGTACTTGCCCAGGCTCGGGATCACGATCTCGTCGATGTTGTCATCCATGATCAGAAC
>CADAEX010000046.1 GCA_902787125.1 uncultured Spirochaetaceae bacterium | reverse complement strand
GAAGTTAAGCCCTCCCGCGCCGATGGTACTGTTCAATCGGGAGAGTAGGTCGTTGCCAGGCTTTTTTATTTTCTCTTACCTTTCCAGTTTTACTTTTCCGGCTGTGAGCTGCATGATCTCATTCTCCACATCTGCAAACTGTGACTCTTTTACTGTAGCCTTTATTTTTATGGCCTCTGCAAAGTTCTCATCTGTGATGCGGACATCATGTTTTTTAAGTAAATATTTTATTGAATCGTAAATATCGTAACCGATCTGGAAGGCAAATGAGGTTTCCTTAACCAGGGGCTTGGTAGGCAGTTTTTCTATGGCATCCTTTGCACTCTGGGAGTAGGCTTTTACCAGCCCGCCGGTGCCCAGCAGTGTGCCGCCGAAGTACCGCACCACAGTGCAAAGCACATTTGTTATTCCAGAACCGGAGAGCACGTTAAGCACTGGGCGGCCGGCGGTACCCTTGGGCTCGCCATCGTCGCTCATTCCCATGTTCTGGCTGTTTTTCTCACCTGTAATAAAAGCCCATACAATATGGCGGGCCCCAGGGTGCTGTTCCCACAGGCGTCTTACGATTTCCTTCGCCTCTTTCTCATCGGATACAGAAAAGCATTGGGCTATGAATCTGGAATGTTTTTCCACCAGTTCGCTATAGCTTTCTCCTGCAGGGATAAGAAGAGTCTCTTCCATCACTCTTTTCCGCTGCCTGCGCCATCCATGATCTCATTCACTGCCTCCACCAGATCTTCCTGGCAGTTGCCATAGACAATATTCTGGAAGAACCTGGCTGTGCAATGGTCGCAGACCATGTAGCAGTCGCTTTTATTATTGTTCTTTATCTGTTCTTTTACATAATCAAGGATCTCTTTCCGGTCCTTGTTCCTGAACTGTGGTGCCTGCAAAGCAAGGCACTGCTGATAGAGCCGGTCTGTGTATGGAATACTCTCGAAAACTTCGTCCAGATCAAGGGCCAGGCTGTCTTCTTCCTGAATCTTCCCTGAGCAGATATCGCAGTAGCGGCAGTCATCAGGACGTTTGAAGGTCTTCCGTGTCTTTTCCCAGATGTTGGCAGAATATGCGATACGGTCCATGTAGTTGTACAGCAGTATGAGGAATGCAATGTCGTTGTCCTTCTGCTCCCGGGCCCACTGGATAATAGTTTTATCTCCGTTAAGTTTGACTTTTGCCGATGCCTTGGCGTTCAGCAGCATCTGAGCCGCATCAAGCTGGCCTGCCAGCACAGCTTTCCCAAGGGCAGTCTGGTTGTCCTGGTCCGGTGTATCGATATTCTTGAATTCTTCTATTCCTTTCTGCAGTGTCTCAAGGTCGCCATCTGCGGCAGCTTTTGTAAAATCTGAGATAGTCATATATACTCCGTCAAAGTCTTTCTGTGAATTTATAATGAGTCTTCTCGAACCCCATCCTGGAGAAGAAATCCAGGGCCCGTTCCCTCACATTGTTGCAAGCAACCTCAAAGAATTTGCATCCTTTTTCCTGAGCAATATCCTTGGTGTACCAGTAAAGCATCTCCCCTATTCCGTCCCCTCTGTACTCGGGCAGTACGAACATCTCGATTATTTCTGCGATTCTGGCAGTATGATGAAGCACCCGCTGAATCTGCATTCCCACAAAGGCAACGCTCTGGCCGTTCTTCTCGGCGATAAGGTAGTAGCAGTCAGGATTCTCAAGGTTCTTAAGAAAGATTGAGTCAAATTCCTCTCTGGTGGGATCCTCTCCCTCCAGCCTGCATATGAACCGGTAGATGGTCTCGGCATCTGATGCTGTAGCTCTTCTGATTGTTGTATTGCTTGCCATAGCCCTATTTTAATATATCTTTTTTTACAAGTAAACACTTTAATTCATATTTTAAGACATAATCATATAGACACTTATTCGCGAAATTTGATATAATCTCGTTTTATAAGTAAGGAGAAAACTATGCAGTATTTTTGGCTTCTGAGCGGGCTCTATATGGGGTGGTCCCTCGGAGTGAACGACCCATCCCATATCTTCGGAACAGCATATATCACAAATATGCTGAAATGGAAAACAATTGCGACACTGCTCTGCGTGTTCATCATCATCGGTGCGCTTCTGCAGGGAAAAGCAGGACTTGAGACACTGGGAAGTCTGTCAAAGCAGACCAACCTTTCGGCATTCATCTCTGCCTTTGTTGCAGCAACAACAGTTCTTATCATGGCAGGAAAATTCAGTCTTCCAGCCTCCACATCCCAGGCTATGCTGGGCGCAATCATCGGTATCGGCGTGGTGAATCTGGGTTCAAGCTATAAGCTGCCACACATTGTCCCACACATGATGGCTTCCTGGATTCTTACTCCAGTAGGATGTATCATCATCACATTCATCATCTATCCTCTCTTTGCAAAGATCTTCAACAAGATGGGAATTGCAACTCCTGACGGAGAGATGGATACAAAAGCAGATGCAGCTCATCAGAAGCGATATAACACTATCCTGAACGCAGGTGTAATCCTGGCCGGATGTTACGGAGCTTATGCCCTTGGTGCCAACAACCTGGCAAATGTTACCGGTGTTTACTACGGAACACTTCTGAATGCAAACGGAGCTATCTGGCTTGGAGCACTGAGCATCTGTCTTGGAGTTCTCACTTATGGAAGACAGATTACAGATAAAGTTATGAAGACAGTAGGCAAGGAGCTGGTTGAGCTTACAAAGTTCGGTTCATTCCTTGCAGTCATCTCCATGGCTATCGTTATGCAGATCTACGCAGTAGTCGGTATTCCTGTATCCTCTGCAATGGCTCTGGTAGGCGGTACACTTGCAATCGGTATCTTCAGAAGACAGATCAACAAGACCAGTCTCAGAGCTCTTAGAAGAACCATCCTTGGATGGATTTTCACCCCAATCATGGGATTTGTTCTTTCCTACGTCATTTATTTCGTACTTAAGAACTTCCTTCATTTCGCATAATAACACCCGGGCTGTAGTGACAGTCCGGGGATTTTCCCTAAATTAACAATAAAAAAATCTCAAATTCTGCCGATATTATCAGTATGGGAAGACAACCTGCAAGAAAGACACATTCAACCGGTAAAAAGAGACGCAAGAAAAAATCAAAAGGACTCCATCTGGGGGCATCGTTCTGGGTTATGCTGGTGCTGCTTGTGGGTGTCATATTTTACTTTACTCATGATGATCTTGAGAAGGTATTCTCCAATACAAAACTCTTCAGCAAGCTGAAGCAGGAGGATAAACCTCTGGTGGTGGAGGATATAGAGTCACCGGGCAGCAAGACAGGTACTTCGGCAGGCAAGAGCACTGTAAAGAAAGAAATTCCAAAGGATGATGGCAAGAACACAATCATCAAGATGGGAAATCAGGTTGTCTCCGATAAGGATAAACCGGCTCCTAAGAAGCAGGAACCGCCCAAGCAGATACAGAGCACATTCAGGGATTCTGCCCTTTACTTTGTTTTCTTCTCTCCCAATGGAGATATAAAGCTAAGCAAGATAAACCGCAAGGTCCAGGTTGCCGGATCTCCCCTCCAGGCTGTAATGGATGTCCTTCTGGAAGGGGCTACTCCGGATGAGCTTAACCAGGGCTATCTCTCGCTTATTCCGCCGGGAACCAAGCTCAGGAGCATACGGGTAAGTGACGGTATTGCCTCTATGGACTTTTCTGAGGAATTCATGTTTAATACATTTGGTCCCGAGGGAATGAAGAATCAGCTTAAGCAGATCATATACACCGCTTCCGAATTCCCCACTGTAAAGGCAGTGCAGTTCCTTATAGACGGCAAGAAGGTGGACTATATTGCCGAGGGTGTCAAAACCAAGGAACCGCTGACTAAAAACTCGTTTTAAGGATTGAAAGATGGGCTTCGGTCTTGGAATTATTGTTATACTTGTTCTTGTGCTGAGCGGCTTTGCCGACACTATCTGCCGTACCACATGGAAGCGGTTCTACTATACCAGGGGAATAACATTCTTCTCCAAGGAATTTGATTTTCCGTATCAGTTCAATATAAAGAGGGTAGACCTTCTTAAAAAAAGGGAAAACCCTGATAAAAAGTATAAGTCCGACATAGAGTTTGCACCTCTGGCCAAGAATGCAATAGGATTTTTCGACAGGCCTGGGAAAGGTAGCTTCGGCACCAAGAGAAGATCATATCTTTCTGTGCTTCACGGTGTCCTTGTGTACAGGGATGGCAAGCTGACTGTGGCCGGTATATTCGACTATTTTGCTCTTCTCTTCGTCCCTGTCATGATGATTTCTGTTACCGCTTATATAGTGTGGCTGTTCAAGCAGGAACTGCCTATAAATGCTTTGATTCTTGCTGCTCTTTTAGTGGTGTTTGTTGTAGGTTTTATTGTGGCGCTTAGAAAACAACATGCCCGATTCACCGAGATAGGAAACATCATGGTAGGCATCGGGCAGAAAGAGAAAGAACCTAAAGCTGAAAAGTGATCAGATCAGCTCATCCAGCTTTGCTTTAAGTGTGCCGAAGTCATAGTATCCCTCGGCTCTGCCTATAGAAATCCCATCCTTGAAGATAATCATTGTAGGTACTGCAGAGACATTGAATTTATCGGCCAGGGCAGGGTTCTCATCTACATCCACTTTCACAATGTCATAAGCTTCTGAGGCGGCAGCAAGCTTCTCCAGTACAGGATGCAGCTTTGTGCATGGTCCGCACCATGTGGCGAAAAAGTCGATCATCACCAGCGGTTTTGAGTCTTTAACGATTTCATCAAAGTCTCTGTCATTTGCATATTTAAGCATTTTATAACCCTCCTTCAGGTCCACTATAAAGTATACTATGATTTTTCAGATAAGTGAAGTAAAATTTTATTATAGGTGTTTTATATTGACAAATCGTTTTGCTGTCTATAAAATCACTTGAAGGGAATAGGAGAGGTGGCCGAGCGGTTTAAGGCGGCGGTCTTGAAAACCGTTGATGTGCGAGCATCCGTGGGTTCGAATCCCACCTTCTCCGTTTTTTCTTGGAGAGATGGCCGAGAGGCCGAAGGCGCTTCCCTGCTAAGGAAGTATACTGGTAACGGTATCGGCGGTTCGAATCCGCCTCTCTCCGTTTTTTTATCCCGTGTGCCCATAGCTCAGCTGGATAGAGTATCAGATTGCGGATCTGAGGGTCGGAGGTTCAAATCCTCTTGGGCATAATTTTTTCACAAACCACACCCTAAAAACTAAAAAATAACGCACAGATAAAAGAACACCTTGGCTGGTGTGCTCCTGCCGACAAGCGCAGGCAATCTGTCATTCTTCCAAGATTGCCAAGCTTATACCGGCAGTCCACAATATCTCGACACCTGCTTTCTGGTCTCTTTTCTTTCGTTATATAACAGGGTGGGCTTGTTCAAATGAGGTGGGATTATGCCAGAACAACAGTCTGAATTTTTGCTATCTCGGATTCCAGTTCGTGTTTGGCGTTACGGATATCGATATCATTCTGAATGTTTAAGAAATAGCTGTCAGAGACTCCGAAATACTTTGCCAGGCGCAGTGATGTGTCTACTGTTATCTTGCGTCGGTCATGGAGTATATCCTGTACCCTTGAGACAGGAACATTGATTTCCTGTGCCAGTTTATATGCTGAAATATTGAATGGTTTCATAAATTCTTCTTTCAGAATCTCACTCATTTTAGGCGTATTAATATGTTTTTTCATCTCTTGCTCCTAATGGTAATCAACAATCTTAAGATCGTAAAAATCGCCCAGATGTTCTGTGAAGCATATACGGAATCTGTCATTTATCCGTATGCTGAATTGTCCAGTTCTATCTCCGTGCAGTTGTTCCAAATGATTCCCTGGTGGAATCCGTAGGTCATCCAGTTTCTCTGCATTGTCAATCATTATCAGTTTTCTCAATGCAATCTTCTGAATATAACCTGGAAGCTTAAGAGATTTCTCCTGATAATAAATCTTTTGAGTTTCTCTATCAGCAAAGCTCTTTATCATAATATACCTCTTTTGCGTGTATATGTCAATCAGGTATATGTTGCTTGGCTCACCTGATTGTGTTTACTTGTATATACACAACAAAAGTTCATTTTGCTTCAAATTTTGAGAAAAAAGTTTAAGAAAGATTTGATGAGAAAATGCTTTTATTTCACGCTCATCTTCACGTTCTGTATCATGTTTGCATTCTTGGAATTGTCGGGCTCGCTGCGTTCAAGCACAACGTCGAGTGGGCCGGTGGTTGCTTTGCTTAAGTCAATTGTACCGGTGTAGACTGCATTACTGCCTGCGAAAAAGGTAGCCTCCAGCTTGATGAAATACTTTCCATCTGGAACTTTCTGGCCCTGTCTGTCGGTCAGATCCCAGGTAAAGTGCTGGGTGCCGGACTTGGGTGTTGCACCGCTTACGGCATCGATTTCGCTGTCTGTCATCTTATCGGGTTTTGCGGCGGCTACCCAATTGTTCAAAGACTGCTCCCTTTTCTTGTATCCGCGTTTTGCAGCTGTAAAGTCTGTGGCAAATAATGTCTTGACCACGTTGCTATTTTCGTTCTCAACCCAAAGTGCAAACTGATTTGACGCAAAGCCGCTCATCTCCTTGTAGTCAAAGTCAACTTCCACATCAGCAAACAGCGCTGTTGCAGCCATCAGCATAATCAGTAAAAACAGTTTTTTCATAAGACCTCCAGTTTTACTTTACTTCCCGCTCCAGTATCTGGTGGGCTTTCTCAAGACTGTCGAGGGATACCTGCAGCTTTATGGTCTCCAGCAGCTTGGACAAAGTATAAAGGATGTTCTCGCTGAGCTTGCCTTTGATATCTGGAATCATTGGAATCAGGGATATCAGGTTCATATCCTTGAGTGGGTTGTTCCTGTCGTAGTACCACAGAGAAAGCCCCTCGGCCTGGGTGTAATCGGCAGGCTTTTTTATAAGCCTTCCTTTTGCCTTC
The DNA here is from genome assembly GCA_902787125.1 of uncultured Spirochaetaceae bacterium. Lineage (GTDB taxonomy): Bacteria > Spirochaetota > Spirochaetia > CADAEX01 > CADAEX01 > CADAEX01. Next base: position 5,104 of record CADAEX010000046.1, on the reverse strand, counting down.
CGGCTGTAGTCGAAGATTCCCTCATGGGTGGAGAGCAGGCTGCTGTTGAAAGCGGCCAGTGGTGAATGGGAATCAGGCTTGGGAATCTGGATTGGTGGAATCAAGTATGTCTTTCCGATATTCTCTCCATACATACCGCACCAGTCATTCATCACTGCATAGTTGATTATGAAGGAGTAATCCAGGTCTTCCTTGCAGCCGTAAGTTTTCATAAGCTGCCGGCAGCCCGGTGCATTGTAGGTGCGGGTCTCCAGCTTCTCGGGCTTCCTGCGCCCTCTGGTCTCTGAATAGACCCGGGCCGCCACCAGCTGGGCAAGGCCGCCTCCCAGTGAGTGGCCTACCAGTATGATCTTGGATCTTGGATTTAACGCCCGCACTGTCAGATACAGCATATAGGCATCCTCAAACTGCTGGTCGCGCTTTGCTGTTATCAGGTTTATATCTGTGAGGATATCCTTGGTCCAGGCTAAATAATCCAGATGATTTTCTCCCATGCCGGTCCGCTCAGTTCCACGGTATGCAATGACAATCCTGTGTTTCTTGGTATGCTCGAACACACTTGCAGAAAATCCCGATTCTGTATTCTTGTAGCTGAAGAACTGGGCCTCTTCTCCGGAGCTGATAACTGCATCTGGTGTCTTTTTCAGTTTGGACTCTGGCAGTGGAATATGCTTGAGTGTGTAGCCTTTAAGCTGAAAATAGAGTTCTCCCCCATAGGCTATATGAGCCAGCTTGAGGAGTTCTGCGTTGATTCTGTGCCCGAACACTGCACTGCCTCCGTCTTACGGGCAGATGAGTGTACCGATATATGGTCTGTCTTCCAGGATGTTGCCGATGTTCTCGATATCTTTTCCGCCTGCCACAATCACATCAAGAGCAAGCTCCTTGGCCTTCTGTGCGGCTATAGGGTCGAAGGGGACGTTCTTTCCAGGCACCCATTCGGTTCCCACTATCTTCTGGAAATCAATCCAGTTTATCTTGTCCAGCGGCTTTGCATCCGGATTTTTCTTAGGATCATCGGAATACACTTTTACGATATTTGACAGGTTGACAACAGTCTTGCCGGTGAATGAGATATCTGCAGATGGGTCTGTAACCACTGGGTCTTTGCACAGGTCGCCGAATATAGATTTTACCAGCTGGGCATTAAGTCTTGTAGCTGTAATTCCGATCCAGTCCTGCACATCTGCCGGAGCATTGGGCTCTATCTCCCTGAATGCCTTCTGATAAACCCGTGCCGGAGCGCCTCCGCCGATAACAAGAATCAGCTTCCGCTCTGGATCCTTTGCCAAATATGCCTCTACCAATGTTTTGAACTTCTTTAAGAATGCGGTGTCCACTCCGTCGGGAGCAACGATTGATCCGCCAAGTGATAATATTTTAACCATATTGCAATCTCCTTTAATGTCTTTTTTTATCAGCCTTCACCTTCATGTCTAGATGGACAGAGTAGGGGAATGTATCTTTGATCTCACGCATGGCAGCCTTCCTGATCTTCCCTATCATCTCGCCGTTGTGCCCTATAAGGATCCGCTTCTGGCTCTCGGTGTCCACTGTCAGGAACGCTCTGACCCACAGCCGCTCCATGCCATTCTCTTCCTTCATCTCCATATCCTGGATATTCACCCGGATGCAGTGTGGAATCTCGTCCTGAGTCCGGTTTATCACCTTCTCCCTGATTATCTCGCTGATGCGGAAGTCCACCTCCTGGTCGGTGTAGTACTCCTCGGGGTACATCATAGGTCCTTCCGGGGCTGCCTCCATCAATGCCTTGAGCAGCTCCTGAGTGCCGTCGCCGGTCCGGGCAGAGATTGAAAAAATATGAGATTCAGGAATATTGAGTGCTTTAAGGAAAAAGTCCTTCCGCTCTGCAATTATCTTGGCAGCCTCATCTCCCTGCTCCTCGGTCAGTGTGTCACATTTGTTAAGTGCAACAAAGATTGGGCGCTGGGTCTTGGTCACTATTCCTGCCAGTATCTCCTCCTCCTTACCCGGGGTGCGGGTCATGTCTGTCACATAGAGGATAAGGTCGGAATCGTCCAGGGCAGAGAGAGTTATCTCCTGAAGCTCCAGGTTGGATTTTTTATCGCTGTCGTAGTAGCCCGGGGTGTCCAGGAATACGAACTGTCCTTCCGGCACTGTGTAAATGCCCCGTATCTTGTTCTTGGTGGTCTGGGGTGTCCGGGAGACTATGGCAACCTTGTGGCCGCATATTGTGTTTACCAGTGTGGACTTGCCAGCTGATGGCCGCCCTGCCACTGTAATAAAAGCTGATTTCATCATTCACAGAATAATGGGAATCATAATAAAATGCAAGGATAAAAAAAAGGCCGCCTTTTCAGGCAGCCTTTATTGGTATCGCAATGGGGGACGCGATATCAGTTGATCTTGATGGTCTTCGGCATAGCTTTTTCCATCTTTGGAACTTCAAGCTTAAGCAATCCGTTCTCGAAAGTAGCCTTGATCTTTTCTGCATCTACGTTGTCAGGCAGTGTGAAGGATCTTGAGAACTTCTCGTACCGTTCGCTCATGATGTAGTGGGTCTTCTCGTCCTTCTGCTCTTCTTTTGCCTTCTTTTCGGCTTTCAAGGTCAGATGGTTCTTATCAATCTTGACTTCAAGCTCGTCTTCCTTGAAGCCAGGGAATTCTGTCTCAAATACATATTCGGTAGGTGTCTCCTTGATGTCGGTCAGAGGAGTTTTTGAGCTTCCTGCGCGCTCAACTGGTGCGAAGAAGTCATCGAAGAATGTGTCCCAGAATGGAACTGCTGCTTTGTGCATTGGTCTTAATGTCATGTTGTTTGTCATATCTTTACCCTCCAAATGGTATTTAATTTTTTGTTTTCACTGATTATGTTGCAATCTGCGTGCCAAAATGAGAAAAATATTTAAAAAAGTTTATAAATTATTGTAATATAAAGAAATATTTATTTGACACATGTATCAATATGAAACAGGGCCAGAGACGTGGCAAGCTGACTATGTGGGTATTTTTGACACAATGGGTGTTTTGGCTTGTACAGTGAGTCAAAATGATACAGAATCCAGGATCAGCTGTGTCTGTAGCGGGTCGTCTCTCCAAAAACGGCTAGTTTTCCATCCTTTATAGTAGAGATGGCACCGTGACCGCAGCAGATATAGAAAGGCTTATCGCTCTTGGCTGTAAGGTCAGAGGCAATCTCCAGAAGGTCTTTCCTCTCCTTCCGGGCCAGGTCACTGTCCACATTGACCGATGTCATGAAGAGGTCTGCCAGCTGATTGTACTTGGTCCGCTCCGGCGATATGCTCTTAAGATTCAGGCAGCTGTCCACGGTGAAGAAGAGTCCGGCCTCCTCATTTAGCAGGAAGAGCTGGCCATACTGGTGGCCGCCGTGGCTTTCCAGCACTGTGAATGTGTAGCCGCAGGCTTTGAGAGATCCGAACACTGGGAATGCCCCCACCTTGTCTTTATCTGAAGGTTGGAACTTCTGGTATGAGTCCGGCGGCAGCCATTTGGAGAAGGTTCCTATCATAGTTGTGTAGATCTGCTCCAGCTTTGAACCTTCTGTAACAGACTTGTAAGCCCGGTTTCCGCTCCGGATCAGGTCTATGGTCTCCGGGTGGGAGTAGGGTACCATGCCGATATAGCCGGCACCGCCGCAGTGGTCTGCATCACCGTGGGAGATGAAGAGTTTCTTCTTCTTATCATTCTGCCAGAGGCCGAAGTGCTGACACATCCTCATTATGTCGTCGTGATAGATTCCGTAGCCTGTGTCAATCATCAGCGATTCTGTGGCATTCTCAAGTATATAGACATTGCCTCCGCAGGGGAGCTGGAAGCAGTGGAGCGATGTGTCAGGTTTAAGCTGGATCACCTGATAGTCGGCATAGAAATTCTCTCCCAGTGTATTATTGAGAGTCTCTCCGTTCTCGTAGATTTTCATGAAGATATCCTCGGGATCGTAGCCCAGTTTCTTGAGCTCAAAGGCTATGCTGTTGATATCTGCAAGGAAGCTGAGTACAAAGTGATCCCCCTGGTCGTGGGCAAAGCGGCGGATCCGGTTTGCATAAGTAATATAGAAGATTGTGTTGTCCAGATCCTCGTTGTTTGGTGTATACTCTACGATATCGATAGCATAGGTGGTCTTGAGGTAGTCCAGGAATGCCTTTACGCTCTGGCTTTCCACTGCGTTCAGCATGAGTACCAGTGTGTCATCCTTCTTGGTCTCCTGGGTGTCGAACTCCATAAGGGTGATGATTACTCCGGCGTCATCAGCGTGGGTGAGTATCTCGGAGATAGCCCGTGCTCTGCGGGGCAGATGGATCTTTATCTTGATGAACAGGGGTTCCTGCACAGAGGAGAGAATGTAATCGGCTTTTATAAGGCCGGTCATGAGGTCGCTTGAGAAGTTGGCAATCTCGAAGAATGCTATGCTTGAGTCGATGCGGCTGTTGTAGAGCACTTTCTTCACAATGCCGTTGTATTCGTTTATTACAGAGATGATCTTGCGGATATCGCCGCTCTCTTTGATTTTTGCCGCAAATGAAAAATTCTTTGAACTCATTTTATCAACTCCTGGGCTTTCTTCACAGCCTCAACACCGTTTGCAGAATAGTGAGCTCCTATGGACTGGGCTCAACACCGTTTGCAGAATAGTGAGCTCCTATGGACTGGGCCCAATCTTCGGTGACAACTGCACCGCCCACCATGAATGCTGCCTTTATGGCTGACAGTTTTGCCTGTTCTATTACTTCCGGCATCCTTATCATTGTTGTGGTCATGAGGGCAGACAGAGCAATGATGTCCGGTTTTTCTCTTTCGGCAGCCTCCACAATCTTTGATGCCTTCACATCCTTTCCTAAGTCTATGACCTCGAAACCATAGTTTCGCAGCATCAGGATTACAATATTCTTGCCGATATCGTGGATATCACCCTCCACAGTTGCAAAGAGAATCTTTCCTTTTTTCTCTCTGCTTTGGCTTGCTCTTCTCTCCAGTCAACAGTCACGCCTTCGTCATATCCACCTTCATAACCTTCTGCCGCTTCGTAGTCAGCTGGTGCAGCGTTCTCCGACAAGAACCTTGCCTTCCGCATCGACGTGAAGAAGAATGGCAGTGTGGTCGA
>CADAEX010000045.1 GCA_902787125.1 uncultured Spirochaetaceae bacterium | reverse complement strand
ATTCCTGCGTATTCCACATCTCCAATAACTCACATCTGTGAATATTTACCCATTCTTTTACCATTGCTATCGCTTTAGATGGGAGCTGTCCATCCAAGACCTTGTTCTCGCAAATATCAATAACAGCAACATCCTCTCCATGGATAGCGTGTATATGGGGTGGATTGTGTTCTGCCTGCTGGAAGTACATACGGATTATTATACCATAGAACCTAGATAGCACAGGCATAGGCTTTCCTCTTGCTTAAAAGTATTATATCACGGAAAAGTGATATGTCAATTGTTTTTTTCATATTTCCCTCCTGAATTGATCTACTGGTACATACACACGAAATGTTTATTTTGCTTCAATTTTTGCTCTGCAGATTTCAAAAAAAATGAAAAAGTAAACCCAGCAATAAGACACACCCCTCGATCAGCTGGTACCCCTCGTACAACCACATTATCATCCTGAACTAGTTTCTTTTGAGTTCAGGATGACGTGTTTGTAGACGAGGAGCCAGATATCTCGGGATATGCCTTTTGCTGGGTTAGTATTATCAGTGATAGTTTTTTGAAATTTGTTTCGCACTGGGTGGGGGTAGTGCGCTCCTGGGTTTCAAGTCCTTTTCTTCAGTACACATAAACAAAAAAAGCTGGCATAAAGCCAGCTCATTTTGTTTGCGGCGAAAAGGACTTGAACCTTCATGGAATTACTTCCATTAGCCCCTCAAGCTAACGTGTCTACCAATTTCACCATCGCCGCAGGTAAAATACACTATATAGAAATCAACCTTGCGTTGTCAATAACTATACAGTCACTTTTTCATTAAATTTTCTATCTGGTCCAGAAGACCGGCAAAGTAATCAATAGCTTTCTCCACCGGTTCAGGGCTGCTCATGTCAACGCCGGCCATCTTGAGAGAATCCAGCGGGTAGTGCCGTCCGCCTGAGCACAGGAAGCCCAGATACTGCTTCCGCTCTGCCTCGCCGCCGTTCAGGACCATGTCTGCCAATGCCACTGCGGCAGAGATTCCGGTTGCATATTTGTATACATAGAATGCTCTGTAGAAGTGCGGTATTCTCAAGCCTTCAAGGTCGGCTTCTTCCGGCAGCTCCACATCGGATCCGAAGTAGGCTTCAAGCAGTTTGCGGTATTCGCTGCGGAACAGCTCCAGTGTAAGAGGCTCACCCGATTCTCCCAGCTCATGCACATTCTTTTCAAATTCTGCGAACATGGTCTGCCGGAAGGCGGTGGCCACAAAATCGTCGGCCTGCTTGCCCGCAAGGTACAGCAGCATATCAGGATTATCGGAATATTTTTTCATAAGGTGCCGTGCTAAAAGCTGCTCGTTGAATGTGGATGCAGTCTCGGCCTCGAAAATGGTGTAGTCGTAGTTTGGGAAGGGATTGGATTTCACACTGTACCAGGAGTGCATGGAGTGGCCTCCCTCGTGCACCAGCGTGAACAGATCTCTCAGCCTGTCTTCCTTATAGTTGAGGAGAATATATGGCCAACCTGTGTAGACACCGGCCGAAAATGCGCCTGAACGCTTGCCTTTATTCTCGTACTTGTCTACCCAGCCGCCGGTAAGTCCCTGTCTGAGCACGCTGCAGTATTCTTTTCCCAGGGGTGCCACAGCCTCAATCACTTCATCGACAGCTTCGTTGTATGTATGCTTTACTTCCACAGCCGATGTGAAAGGCATGTAGACATCATAGTGGGCAAGCTTGTCCAGGTTGAGGGCTTGCCGCTTGAGCTCGTAGTAGCGGTGGAGCACCGGGAACCTGCTGTGCATTGAGGCAATCAGGTTGTCATATACGCTCCGGGGTACATTGTCGGGGCTCAGGGCCGCCTCCAGTGCGCTGCTGTAGTTGCGGGCCTTTGCACCGAATATATCAAGCTGCACATTCCCGGCATACAGAGCTGCAATAGTATTTTTATGTTTGTCGAATCCTTTGTAGAACTGCTGGTAAGCCTTCTGGCGCACTGCCCTTTCCTTGCTCTGCAGGAACGATGTGAAGGTGGATTGTGTCAGAGGCTTTTCCTCTCCGTTTTCGGTGATGGTGCCGAACTCCATGTCTACATCAGTAAGGGCAGAGAATGCCTTGTGTGCTGTCATATCCGATTCTGAGTGCAATGCTAAAAGTTTTTCCTCTTTCTCCGAAAGGATATGTGGCTTCTGCCTGAGGAGCTTGCTCAGATAGATTGTGTAGTCAGCCAGAAGTGGAGACTTGATGAACTGTGCCATCTTTGCATCATCAACAGCCTGTATTTCCGGCACCAGATAGCTGGTCTCGGCCTCTGCCTTTGTTGCGGCTGAAATATAAAGTCCATACCGTTTCTGGTTCTGGGGGTCACTGCCGTCGGTGCTGAACTGAAGCATGGCATAGCTGCCTGTCTTTTCGGCCAATATCTGGAATGCTGTCATGGTCTTGAGACATTCTGCAAGCTTTTCTGCACTCTCCCCCAATGTCCCTTTGAAACGTGAAAGGGCAGGGATTGTGCTGTTCATCTCGGCCAGGGCTTTCTCCCAGTCGGCCTCGGACGCAAATAGGGAGGATAGATCCCACTTGTCTTCTTTCTTTATCTGATCACGGGTTTTGATTTCTGCGCTTGACATCAGTCCAGTTCCTTGGCCAGCGATTCTATGATAAGCTTCATCCTTCGTCCTGCTTTTCCGCGGTGGGAGAGAGCATTCTTCTCATCATCACCCATCTGGGCAACAGTCTTTCCTGATGCAGGAATATAGAGGACAGGATCGTAGCCGAAGCCATTTGTTCCCGCAGGTGCAAGTGCAATCTCTCCTTCCATGGTCTCCTGCACCACAAAGTATCGGTACTCGTTCATGACCAGAACCATGGAGCAGACGAAGAATGCTCTCCTGTCTTTTATTCCCTCCATGTTCTTGAGGAGGTATGCATTTTTCTCAGCATCGTTAAGCTTGAGTCCTTCCTTGAGTCCATACCGTGCAGAATAGATGCCCGGGTCGCCGTTGAGCGCCGGCACTGAAAGGCCTGAATCCTCGGCCAGAACCGGCTTGCCCACCAGCTTGTGCAGGCACAGTGCCTTGCCCAGTGCATTCTCGCAGTAGGTGGATCCTTTCTCATCGTAATCATATTCAATCTTCAGGTCTGCCGGGGTCAGAAACCTGTGCTCAGGCATGATCTGTGACAGCTCTTTTATTTTATTCCTGTTTCCTGTTGCGACTAAGATATCCATAGATGCCTCATTTTATGATGTCGTCGATATTCAGCCCTTCCGGCAGAAGGCTCTCGTTCTTTGTCTTGAAATATTCTATAAGGATAGGATACTGGGTAAGAAGTTCGCCATACTTTTTCAGAAGTTCAATCCGCTGGTCAATCTTTGTGTTGAAGTCTGTAGTCTCCTTCTCCTGCTGAGCAGCTATCTCCTGCTTCTTCTCCATGTTCTCCATGTATTTTGCTTTTGCCGCTTTGTACAGCTCCACATCAGGGAATCTGGCTTCCACAGTCTCGAAACTTATGATCTCTACATCCGGAAGCTGTCCGCCGATCTGAGTCTTTACACTCCCTTCCAGGGCTTTCTGGGAGAATGTGCCACCATCCATCGCCTTTGCCATCTCTTCACCCAGGAGAGATGCAGCCGCATTCTGTATCTTTTCTTTCACTGATGCATAGAATGACTCAAGCCCGCCATCTCCTATAGTTCCGGATGTAGCCAGGGTATACAGAGAATCTTCCTTTATTTTATATGTGACTGCATATTTCACTGCGAATGAGAAATCGGGATTTCCTGCCATCTCGGAAGCATAGAGGTCTCCGGAGGGGAGGGCCTGTGATACAGATACCTCAGCATTCTCGGTCTCCAGCTGGTACATTTTAAGTCTATAACACTTAGGGACAAGCTTCTGCCATCTCCAGTTCAGCTTTCCGCTTTCCATGAATGCTGTGTCATAGCCGGTTATAGTGGAGAATCCCAGGGCCAGATTGTTCTCCGGCACTCTTATCCACCCGAAATAGAATACAACTCCTGCAATAATAATGAGGAAAATCAACCAGAATATAAACTTTTTCATAGGTTACCTCTCTGTTTCATACTGAACTTATTTCAGTATGACCAAATATACCATTTATATAGTTTTTACACAATTCCATAAGTTTAATATGATATTTTGTTATCAATTTTAATAAATAAAGTTATTTTGGTCCGGAAAAAGCTGGTTTTCTTTTCTCATTTTCCCCAAAAGGAAAAACTAAAGAGGGAAAACTTCCTACTTGTTATTATATATAGAAACAAAAATCAGATGGTTGCTCTCCCGGGGATAAAAAAAATGTTTGACGATTGCCGTTTTTGGGGTATAATTAAAGAACCAAAATAATAAAAAGGAGAATTATGATGAAAAAAAGAAGTATTATCGCTGTAATGCTTTTGATCGTTGTTCTGCTTGCATCTTGCGGCGGAAAAGCAGCAGCTCCTGCAGCATCAGCAGAAGCAGCTCCTGCAGCTCCAGTTCAGACATACAACTGGAAGATGGTATCATGCTGGGCACCACAGTATCACCTCGGTGACCAGGACCATGAGTTCATCGTTCGCATGCATCAGCTTGTTGGCGATCAGATTAAGATCGACTACTTCGTTGAGAACGCTCTCGTAGGACCAAAAGAGGTTCTCGATGCAGTAAAAGACGATGTTGCACAGATCGGTTCTGACTATCCAGGATACTGGGCAGGAAAAGACACAGTATTCAACCTGCTCTCTTCATGGCCAATGTGGATGGACGCTTACGACTACATCAACTGGATTTACTATGATCCAAGCTTCGCAGGAAGAATGAATGATGAAGTTGGAAAGCCAGGCAGCATCGGCGAAGGTATGAAGATCTACCGCAAGGCATATGCTAAGTTCGGAGTTGAAGGTATTCCATTCGGACCTATCACAATCGAGTCTGGTCCTAGAGGAACAAAGCCAATCAAGGGTCTTGAGGACTATAAGGGAGTTAAGATCAGAATGTCCGGTTCTGCACAGGGACAGATCCTGAAGAAGATCGGCGCTGCACAGGTAGGTATCCAGTCTTCTGAGGTATACCAGGCTATGCAGACTGGTGTTATCGACGTAGCAGAGTCCTGTACTCCATACCTCGACTGGGGTCTGGGATACAACGAGATTTCAAAGTATTCATCACACCCAGGCTGGCACCAGCCAGGTTCAATGTGCTGTCTGCTTTTCAACAAGGCTAAGTTCGACGCACTTCCAGCTAACCTGAAGGCTGCAATTGAGATTTCTGCTCAGGCAACAGCTCTCCAGACACTGGCAATGGAGGATAGAACATCCGGTATCTACACCAACAAGTTCAGAGATGAAGTTGGCGTTAAGTCATATCAGCTGCCAGAATCTGACCTCAAGAGACTTTCTGAGATGTCAAGAGAGATTATGTATGATTTCGCTTCCAAGAACCCACTGTTCGCAGAATGCGCATACTCAATGGCTTCATATATGCATGAGTACCAGTACTGGAGACAGCTTAACTCTGTTTACGGACATGGTTATGCAGATCTGCAGCTTCCTGACCTTGCTAAGCTGAAGAGCTTCATCAAATAAGGATGTTGTTGATTAATTAAAAATCATGGGCGCGGGTTATCCCAGATAGCTCGCGCCTTTTTTTCCTTTTCCCTTAGATTAATGAGCATAATTATTTAGGAGAATTCAAAAAAATGAGAAAACTGGCAAATACTATATCTGCCGCCATCGATGGATTGAGCGATTGGACCGGTAAGATTTGTATGTGGTCTGCTTTTATCGGAATGATGATTATGGTCTACGAATGTTTCACCCGGTATGTCTTCCATATCGCAAACGACTGGGTATTCGAGGTCACAACAATGATTTACGCATTCCACTTTACTATGTGTGCTTCATATGCACTTAAGAACGGTGCCCATGTTGCCATCGATATCGTATCTGGAAAATGCAGCAAGAGAGTTCAGGGAATCCTGGATATTATTTCTTACTGTATTTTCTTCTTCCCATCCGTCGGAATCATATTCTGGAGGGGAATAAAGTTCGCGGCAGATTCCTGGGCAATCAAGGAAGTTTCTTGGTCCGAATATCCAGCACCTATATATCTCCAGAAAACTATTATTCCAGTAATGGCTTTCCTCCTTCTTCTCCAGGGCTTTGCTATTTTCCTGAGAAGAATCGAGATGGTTGTTGATGGTGATAACTACAAGGAGGCTAAGTGATGGGTTTCGAAGGTTTTGCAATGTCATCAGGCTTTGTAGCCGTGGCAATGTTCTTAGGTCTTCTTGGAGGACTTTTCTTAGGTCACCCGCTGGCATTCGTACTTGGCGGTCTGGCTACTATTTTCGGCTGGCTGAGCTCTAAATATCACGCTTCTTTCCCAGCCCTGTTCATGAATAAATTCAATGCACAGATGTCAAACTACACCTATGTAGCGATCCTCTACTTCATATTTATGGCAAACTTTATGAGTGAGTCGGGTATGGCGGAAGGATTGTTCAAGTCGGTGCAGTATCTGTTCGGACCAGTCAGAGGCGGTATCGCAGTTGCAGTAATCATCGTATCTACACTGCTGGCAGCTTGTACCGGAACAACAGGAGCTTCCTGTGTAACCATGGGAGTTCTTGCCCTTCCTATCATGAAGGAGAACAACTACTCCATGAAGCTGGCCTGTGGTTCTATCGCAGGTTCATCAGCTCTTGGTATTCTTATTCCGCCAAGCATCATGCTTCTGGTATTGGCAGAGCTTTCAGGCTGTTCTGTCGGACAGCTGTTCGCAGGTTCAGTTCTTCCTGGTATTGCTCTTGCACTTATGTATTGTATTTATACACTGTACCAGTGCTGGAGATTCCCTTGGAAGGGACCGGCTCTTCCACTTGAGGTTCGCCGTCAGGTAACAACACCGCAGCTGATCAGGATGCTCATCCTTAACATGTTCCCACCGCTGATTCTTATCGTAGCAGTTCTGGGAGTACTGTTCACAGGCGTGGCAACTCCTACCGAGGCTTCTGCTGCAGGTGCATTCTGTGCATTCGTTATGTGGATCTGCTACGGCAAGTTCTCATGGAAAGGTCTTGTAAAGATTATGATGGATACAGCAAACACAGTATCTATGGTACTTATCGTAATGACAGGCGCCGGATTCTTTACAGCTATCTTCATGGGTCTTGGTGGTGGTGCAGTTATCCAGAACCTGATTCTTGGTATCGGTCTTGGAAAGTGGGGAACTTTCGCAGTAATGATGCTTATCTGCTTCTTCCTGGGTATGTTCCTTGACTGGACAGCTATCCTGATGATCACAATGCCTATCTATATTCCGATCTGCAAGGCAATCGGATTTGATATTCTGTGGTTCACAGTTTCAATGGCTGTAATGCTCCAGGACTCTTTCTGTACACCTCCGTTCGGATACAACCTGTTCTATCTGAAAGGTATTGCACCTGAGGGAGTTTCAACAGAAGATATCTATATGGGAACTATTCCATTCTGGGCAATCATGGAGCTCGGTCTGGTACTCTGCTGTACATGTCCATGGCTCATCACTTGGCTGCCAAGCGTTGCAGTTAAGCAGGGCGGTTGATTAAAATAAGGAAGGTAAAAAAATGGGATGTTGTTGTAAGGCTGCTGTTTTTGAAGAAGCAGGAAAGCCTATTGAGATTAAAGAGTTTGAGGTTCCTCAGACACTTGAGGAAAAGGCTATTCTGGTTAAAGTCACATTTGCAACTATCTGCGGATCAGACTTGCACACTATTCTTGGAAGAAGAAAAGAGGCTACTCCTCTTATTCTTGGACATGAGATCATCGGAACCATCGAGAAGCTGGGTTCACCTAACCTGAAAGACGGCTATGGCAACACACTTAAAGTTGGCGACAGAATCTCCTGGACAATCATGGCTTCCTGCGGCGAGTGCTTCTACTGCAAGATCGGCCTGCCACAGAAGTGCGTAAAGCTCAAGAAGTATGGACACACAAGCTGCAACGATCCAGCTATCAAGTCTGGTCTTGTAGGCGGTTACGGCGAATATGTGTATATCCTGCCTGGTACAACTGTGTTCAAGCTTTCTGACAAGCTTTCTGACGAGGTCGCAACTCCTGCAAACTGCGCTCTGGCTACTGTAGTAAATGCAGTGGAGACCATCGGCGTCAACAAGGGAGATGTGGTTCTGGTACAGGGTGCCGGTCTGCTGGGACTTAACTGCTGTGCTCTTTCTGCAGCTGCAGGGGCAAAGGAGATCATCATCACCGATGTTGTTGATTCCCGCCTCGAGGATGCAAAGAGATTCGGTGCAACCCAGACTATCAACCTGAAGGAATATCAGGGAGATGACCTGACAAAGAAGATCAAGGAAATCGCTCCTAACGGAGTTGATGTAGCCCTTGAGTTCTGCGGAAGGGCAGA
>CADAEX010000044.1 GCA_902787125.1 uncultured Spirochaetaceae bacterium | reverse complement strand
CTGCCATGAAAGCAGAAAAATATTTTATCGCATTATGATTTTTCAGGAAGAATGTGACCAGGAAAATCAGGGATAAAGGTGAACACCACAGCAGATTCAGATTCCATTTGGTGGCGGTGTGGTCAGATATGAACCACAGGTAGAAGACCAGGAGTCCGAATAAGAAGTTCAAGAGCACCAGGGTGTATTCATAGCAGCTCAGACTCTTTTTTGCCCAGCCCATTTTTCTGAAGCAGCTCAGGTATATGAGCGCCGCTTCAACAGCCAGCAGAAGGAGAGCAAGGAAAAGGGGCGGACTGATACCAGGGCAGGGAGAAAGAAACTGCCCGATGGGAGCACCTGCTGGTCAAGAGGCATTCCCAGCACCAGCTGGATTCCGGCATCGAACCATGGAGATTTCTTCAGGTGGTATCTTATATAATCCCGGTAACTTTTTTCCCCGATCTTTGCAATCACCGACTGGTCATACATGATGTCGCTTCCCAGGGTTTTCTCCAGTACAGAATGAATCCGGGTGGAGCAGTTGTCCTTGATGAAGTCATATTTATAGAAGCGGTTCTCAGGCAGGGCGTTCTCTGTCAGGAAAAAAACCACCTTTGTTATCTCGTCGGGGGTCAGGTTCAGCTTCTGCTCAATTACAGTCCTGTTCTCCAGAAGGGTATAGTTCTTGAATTCCTGCTTGAAATAAACTACCCCCAGGAAGTAGTCCAGCTGTCCGTGGACAAACTTTGGAACAAATTCAGGATCTCTGAAGTCGAAGGTGCCATAGTTGTAAAGCCGGTCTATCCCTTTCTCCTGATCCACATAGCGGAAGGCGGTGTGACCGAAGGCCGAGTAGATGGCATCTCCGGGATACACGGTGATGAGGCTCAGCGACCGGTTGCTCTGCTGGGCAGATAAAGCGGCGGCAATGAGGAACAGGAAAAGAAAGAAGCCTTTGAATCCTTTCATCTTTTTCAGTATACAACCATCAGGATAATAAATCTATAATTTTTTCCGATGCCCTGTATGCTGTGGAGAAGCACCCCTGAAGAAGATAGCCCCCGGTGGGAGCCTCCCAGTCTGCCATCTCCCCCACTACGAAGCATCCAGGCCTTGATTTAAGCATTAAGTTCTCATCCAGCTCCGAGAGGCACACGCCGCCGGCAGAGGAGATAGCCTCTTCCAGAGGACGCAGCCCGGTTACAGTGAGGTTCAGGTTTTTGATCCTTGAAAGGTCACCCTCCGGCTGGAGCTCCTTGAAAAGAACAAAGGAGAGGCCGCTTAGGCCCAGGACTTTCCGGGCATAGTTGGAGAGGGAGTTCTTGCCTCTTGGTTTTTCAAGGCGGCGCTCCAGCTGCCGGGCAGACAGGCCAGGGAGAAGATCTGCAGTCAGACAGCAGCAGCCTCTTTTATCCAACTCCTGTCTGATGCAGTATCCGATGGAATAAACCCCGCTCCCCTCCAGACCGTAGCCGGTCAGCACCACCTCGCCGGTGCTGGGGCTGCCATTGCAGGCGAGGGCTATGTCAAGGCTGGTCGCCCCTGCGCGGGAGGCCGTGCCCTCGCCCTCTGCCTCCGCTATCCGCTGGCGCAGATACTGGGACCAGGGCACCTGGACCCCGCAGTTGGCAGCCCGGAGGGGAGCAACCTGGATGCCGGCAGCCTGGAATGCATTTACCCAGGCTCCGTTGGAGCCGGTCTCGGGACGGCTGCCGCCACCCAGGGCGAAAACAGCGTAATCAGCCTCAAGCTCCAGAGCCTGTCCGCCCTGGCGGAACATAAACAGACCTGGTCTGTCACCGAAACCTGTGAACTCGCAGCACCCTTTGAACTCAAACAGCGGTGATGCATTAAGGTATTCAAGCCAATGTTTCAGGATTTCCGGAGCCTCCAACTTGGTGAAAATCTTACCTCCGTTGCCCACAAAAGTGTCGGACCCCATAGTTTTGTACCAGTTGGTAAGGTTGGCGGGGGAGAAATCAGATAAAAGTCCTTTGAAAAGAGCTTCGTTGCCGTAATATTTCAGGGAAAGCTCTTCAGGGGTTCCCCGGTGGGTGCAGTTGAGTCCCCCGCTGGCCCCGGCCAGAAGGAACTTTCTTCCCGGGGAGGTCATCCTGTCTGTCAAAAGCACAGGAATACCGGCCTCTATAAGGCGGTATGCGCAGAACAGCCCGGCAGGACCTGCACCTATTATCAGAACTCTCTCATCTTTCCCCATAAGAGTATTGTCCTTTCTTCGGTCCGATTAGTCAAGATTTCTTTTTTCTTGCGCATTTAATATTTATATCTTAAAATAGAAACATAGGAGCCCACATGTATCCACACAGAACCTTTCATTTCTTGGAACCTTTCAAAGGAAAACTGTTCAACGGAGATATCCCTACCCTGGCAGAAATCTTCCAGATAGCTGCTGCCCGGTATCCGGACAAAAAGTGTCTTACCACCTACAACCCGGACAAATTTGTCCTCACCTTCCGGGAGGCCCGGGATAAGATTCTGACACTGGCTGCCTCGTTGGTGGAGAAAGGGGTGAAGCCTGGAGACCGTGTGATCCTGACAGGAAAGAACCGGCCTGAATGGGCTGTTGCCTACTATGCCATCGCAACTGCAGGTGCAATCATTGTTCCTCTGGATTATACCCTCCACGAGGATGAGCTTAAGAATCTTATAGAGTTCAGCGAGCCTGTGGCTGCCCTGGTGGATAAAGAGAAATATGATGTAGTCAAAACCTTGCTTCCCACAGATGCTCCTTATTATTCCCTGGATCCGGGAAAGGACAACTATGTTCTGGCTCTTGAGAACGCACCGCTGGAAAAGCCGGTGCCGCGGGAAGTCAACGACCTGGTGGCAATCCTCTACACATCTGGAACCACGGGAATTCCAAAGGGAGTCATGCTCTCCAACTCAAACCTGGTCAACGACTGCTTCCTGGCCCAGATGAACATGCAGATCTATCATACCGATGTATTCTATGCCCTTCTTCCTGTCCATCACGCATATACCATGCTCTCTGTACTGGTTGTGGGAATTGCCCAGAGTGCCGAGGTTGTCTTTGCAAAGCGACTTGTGGTCAAGGAGATGCTCAAAGACCTTAAGGATGGTCAGATAACTATTTTCCTAGGTGTCCCCATGCTCTTCAACAAGCTGATCGCCAACATCATGAAAGGGGTCAGGGAAAAGGGAATCGTGCTCTACGGCATAGTGCGGTTCCTCATGTTCATAAGCGGAATCCTTAAGAAATGCGGAATAAAGGTGGGCAAGAAGCTGTTCGGCAAGATGATTCTGGACAAGGCCAATCTTTCCAGCATCCGTATCTGCATAAGCGGCGGCGGACCTCTTCCAGCCTCCACATTCCGTATGTTCAACCAGCTGGGTCTGGACTTTGTGCAGGGCTACGGTCTTACCGAGACATCACCTATTGTCACCCTGAACCCTATCTACCATTTCAAGGTTAAATCTGTTGGTCTGGTGCTTCCCGAAATCAATGTGAAAATAATAAATCCTGATAAAGATGGCCGGGGTGAGATTGCCCTCAAGGGGCCCACGGTCATGCAGGGCTACTACAGGAATCCATCAGCAACAGATGCAGTCATGGACTTAAGCGGCTATTTCTACACTGGCGACATGGGGTATCTGGACAAGGAGAATTTCCTCTATCTGACCGGACGCAAGAAAAATATCATTGTCACTTCCGGTGGCAAGAATGTATTCCCGGAGGAGATCGAGGACAGGTTCCAGCTCTACCCTGAGATTGAGCAGATTCTTGTCCGCGGCTTCTATATCGACGGTAAGAAGAAAGAGGCTGCCGGGGAGATGATCGAGGCCCTGATCTATCCTTCCGAGGATATGCGCAGCACCGGCGACCCCGATGGTATCCAGAAGAAGCTTGAGGAGATTGTGAACAACGTGAACCGGCAGCTGGCAAGCTACATGAAGATTGCCCGGGTCCGGGTAGTGGACCAGCCTTTTGAGGAGTCTTCCACAAAGAAGATAAAAAGGTATAAAGTAAACGCATAATGTTAGTTATTCCAGCAATAGACCTTTTGGACGGAAAGTGTGTCCGCCTCTATAAGGGCGATTACAGCAAAGTTACAGTTTACAGCGACGACCCGGTCTCTATGGCCAAGGGTTTTGTGGCTGCCGGTGCAAAGCGGATCCACCTGGTGGATCTGGATGCGGCCCGTGGTGGAGCAAATAACCGCTGTGTGATTGCCAGGATCTGCCGCGATGTTGATGCCCTCCTTGAGCTTGGGGGCGGTATCCGCACGGAAGAGGATGTGAAAGAGATTGTGGATATCGGCATAGACCGGCTTATCCTGGGTACGGTGTTTGCGAAGGATCCGGAGTGCGGTGCCCGGTGGACAGCCCTGTTCGGCACGAAGTTCATAGCTGGAATCGATGCCCTGGACGGCGAGGTGAAGGTATCTGGCTGGCAGCAGGGTTCCAGTCTCCTGGATGTGGATCTTGCTAAAAAGGCTGCTGAGTGCGGCATGTGCTCCATCATCTACACCAATATTGTAAAAGACGGCACCCTGTCGGGACCAGATACAGAGCGCACCCTTGCAGTGGCAGAGGCGGCCGGTATTCCGGTGACAGTCTCCGGGGGTATAAGCTGTGAGCAGGATTTTGCCGATATAACAGGTAACCCCCGGTGTGCAGGACGCATCGGCGGCATAATAACAGGCAAGGGGTTCTACGAGAAGAAGTTTGACCTTGCCACAGTTATCTCAAAGTATCAAAAAGATGAAGGAATTATTTTCTGATGAAAATTAAAGATATCTTGCAGCAGGATAAAGTGACTATCTCCTTCGAGGTGTTCCCTCCTAAGAAGGCAGACGGTCTTGAGGCGGTGGAGAAGGCGACAGAGCAGATTGCCTCCCTTAAGCCTGACTTCATGAGCGTGACCTATGGCGCCGGGGGCTCCACCAGCAAGATGACACTGGAGATTGCCTCCAACCTGCAGCATAAATATGGTGTGACAGTGCTGCCCCATTTTACCTGCGTGGCCTCATCCAAAAGCTATGTCCGGGAGATGGTGGGCCAGATAAAGGCACTGGGCATCGAGAACATAATGGCACTCCGGGGCGACATTCCCCAGGACGGTGTTGTCGGGACCGATTACAAATATGCATCTGACCTTATCCGTGACATAAAGGAGCAGTCAGACCTGTGCATCGGCGGTGCCTGCTATCCTGAGGGACATATCGAATGCAGGCATAAGGAGGATGACATCATCCATCTCAGGGAGAAAGTGGATGCAGGCTGTGACTTCCTCACCACCCAGATGTTCTTTGACAACAACATTCTCTACAACTTCCTCTACCGCATTCGGGAGAAGGGAATCACTGTACCGGTGCTGGCTGGAATAATGCCTATAACCAACGCCCGGCAGCTGGAGAGAAGCGTGGCTCTCTCCGGCACTCACGTGCCCCAACGGTTCCGGGCCATAGTGGATAAGTTCGGTGACAACCCGCCTGCCATGAAGCAGGCCGGAATCGTCTATGCTGCCGGCCAGATCATCGACCTTATTGCCAACGGCATCACCCATATCCATGTATACTCCATGAACAAGCCGGAGGTTGCAGCCGGTATTTTAAGCAATCTCTCCAGCGTTCTCCGTTAGGTGAATTATGTCAGAAATACCCACAATACTCAAAAAGCTGGAAGGGACATCAGAGTACCAGATTCTTACAGAGATAGAAGCTGCCTATGAGCGGATTGCACAGGAGCAGAAGGAGTGGTATGAGAAATCAGGCTTCCTGTGTCCCCAGGGCTGCGGCGACTGCTGTTCCCATTTTGAGCCGGATCTCATGGTGTCGGAAGCACTGTATATGGGAGCATGGCTTTTAGAGCATCAGCCGGTGATAGCTTATAGTGTGGCAGAGGAAAAATTTCCTTTTTATGCCTCAGATCGTTGCCAGTTCTTCAACCCTGATTCCCCGTACCACTGCTCCATCTATGGAGGGCGGGCTTTCATATGCCGTCTCTTTGGAGCCAGCGGTGTAAGGTCAAAGTCCGGGGACCTGGTGTGGAAACCCTGCCGGTTCTATCCCTCGGAACAGCTGGCCAAGCATATTCCCCCTTTACAGCATAGGCAATATTCTTCAGATGAGCTTATGCAGATCTTTGGAACACTTCCTCCCAATATGGGAGATCTTATGTCAGGGACAGATGCAGACACAGCTCTCATAAGGGATATCCTGCCGAAGATTATCCGTCATCTTCTTTTCATAATTGGAATGAACGATAACGGAAGCGACAATCCCAACGGTTCTGCCGCATAATTATTTTTTCAAATTAAGCTCAAGCAGAATCGGGAAGTGGTCGCTGCATCCTTCTCCGCTGGCCTTGTCATAAGGGCGCGGATGATCCTTCTTGCTGGTGTTCCACTGGGTCTTCACTGTCTGGAACCCTGCAAAATAAAAGCCCTTGCTGTCGGTGAGGTTTGATCCCAGGAAGAAGTTGTCTATAGTCTCCCAGCGTCCACGGTAGATATAGCTGCCCGGCTCCTTATTCTTGTCCCATAGCCAAGGGGAGAAGAGGTATTTCTGATTCTTGTTCTGGTCATCTCCTGTTATCCGCAGGTACTGGAATCTTGAAGGAAGATTCACCTGGGCAGGCATTATGGCCCTGACAACACCTTTCCCTTCCCGCTCATACTCATCGGCACATTCGTTGAAGTCACCCAGCAGAAGAACCTCGGCCTTGGGATTCTCGTCGTAAATCGCTTTAAGACGGGCAGAGACCACATCTGCGGCGCACAGCCTCTTGGGTTCGGTGTTCTTTCCCACCTTTGATTTCCAGTGGTTGTTGAGAATGATAAGCTCATTCCCATGAATATCGAAGGAGACTTCCACAATTTGCCGTAAGTCATGGCCGGAGTCAGCCTGGGGAGCATGGTATTTCACATAGTTGAAAGGATACTTGCTTATGAAAGCAGACTGAATCGCTGAGTTCCTGTTCTCCGATATTGCTATGTATTTGTAGCCGTAATCCTTAAGGTATCCCTTTGTAAGCTCGGTGAGGATTCCCTTGTTCTCAATCTCCTGGAATCCGATGATATCAGGTCCGTCACTGGTTGCATCCATGGCCACACGGCTTATCTGACGGAGCTTGCCCATGTAGTCCTTCTCGGTCCAGTTGCCGTTCTTGGGGTTGAACTTAGGATACTCCGATCCCTGCTCGGTGCCGTCGAACATATTCTCCACATTGAAGGACATTATATGGATTGAGCGGGGCTCCCTTGGCTCAGGCAGGGGACTGCACTTGGTCCATGAGATAATTACTATGGCAAAGACAAGTATCAAAGATTTTTTCATGATACTTGAGATACACAAAAAAATGTCGTTTTGCTTCAATTTTTGAGAAAATTTTTTCATTTTATTTGTAAAACCCGTTCCTTAAAGGAATTACCCCGGTCAAACTCATTCTTGAAAAGCTCGAAGGAAGTGGCACCTGGAGAGAAAAGTACCACGTCACCTTTTTCTGAACCTTTGTAAGCTGCATCCAGAGCTTCTGCCAATGTGCTGTATGGGCCGTTGTACCGGCATCCATGGGTATCAAGTTCAGCAATCATCTTGTCGGTGGCGCTTCCCTTGAGCAGGTACATCTTCTTGGCTGCTCTTGCAATCTCAGGAAGCAGGTCGAACATCAGGTTCTTGTCTGTGCCTCCGGCGATAAGCACAACCGGTGCCTCAAAGCTTTTAACTGCGGCAAGGCAGGCCTGTGGAATTGTGGCTGTGGTATCGTTGTAGAACTTCCTTCCGTTGAATTCCCGTACAAACTCAAGCCGGTGAGGAATTCCTCTGAAGTCAGCCAGAGCATTCATTATTTCGGTACCTTTGAAGCCGTAAAGATACATGGTGGCTGCCGCAATCAGCATATTTCTGCGATTGTGTTCTCCCGGAATCAGAAGCTTTTCCGGCAGAATCTGCTCGGTTTTACCATTAAGCTTTATGTAGCCTCTCTTGCCGTCGAGCCATATCTGCTCATCCTTGCCCATGTCAGAACCGGAGAACCAGATTGGATGGGCCGGGGTCTCGTCAAAGAACTGCTTGCCGTAATCGTCATCAAAATTGCAGAGGGTGTACTGATTCTTGGTCTGGCTCTGGTAGATCACCTTCTTGTCGTCTGCATATTCCTGCACCGAATTGTACCGGTTCTGGTGCTCGTGCATTATGTTTGTGATCACCGACACCACTGGTTTCAGAAGTCCTTTTCCCCTGATATCAGCCAGCTGCCAGGAGGAAAGCTCCAGGATCACCAGTGACTTGTCGGTAAGCTCTTCAAGAAATGAGAGTGGGGAGATAGTGATGTTGCCACCCAGGAAAGTATCCTCTTTAAGCTTTTTCATGCCGTGGTAGATGGCAGAGACAGTGGTGGATTTTCCCTTGCTGCCTGTGACTGCAATCACATCGCCCTTGAACTCGGAGAGGAATATGGAGATGTCGGTCTCTATCCTTTTTGCTTTTGCAAGATATGGAGAGGTAAGTGGAACAGCAGGGTTCTTGATTACAATGTCGGCGTTCTCAAAGTCAGACATCTCGTGCTTCTCAAGCACATAACGGATGTCGTAATCGGAGAGCATATCCATGGAAGGCTTAAGTATCTGGGCTGAGGCGAAGAACTTGGCTGCCGCCATTCCTCCTCCGTTGAGACCCAGTCCCATTATGGTGATTTTCTTGCCGGTGTAGTCTTCCATCTGTCCCCCTCCTGTGTTTAATGTATCATATATTCTTGCAATATGAAAGCGACAGGGTGTACTATTTACCTATGCTGATTGATGCCCATACTCATATTTTACCAGACTCCGATGACATCACCGCACTCTGGAACTCAGTGACTGCAGAGGACTGGAACCGCATACCATCAAGTCCGAATATCATCCCATTCTACGGCATCCACCCATGGCATGCAAAAAGTTGTTCAAAAATTGAACTTATGGCTTTGGGGCAGTTCATCAAGGAGAAAAAAGCGGCCGATATCCGGTTCGGAATAGGGGAGACCGGTCTTGATAAAACAGACAGAAATCCCGATTTCGAGGACCAGAAAGGGTTTTTCGCCTTCCATCTCTGGCTGGCCCAGCAGTATAAGGTTCCTGTTGCCGTCCACTGTGTCCATGCCTGGGGAGCTTTTATGGAAATCCTCTCGGAAGTGCCGGATGACCTTCCTATTCTGATGCACTCCTACTCCGGCTCCCTGGAGACAGCAAGAACTCTTTTAAAGCGGAACACCTGGTTCTCCTTCTCAACCTCTGTACAAAGGATAGAAAAACAGGCCGAAGTTCTTGGGCAGATTCCTCTTGAGCGGCTCTTCCTTGAGTCTGATTTTACCGAAGCCCCATCACCAGGGTACCGGGAGACTTTAGAGGAGCTGTATGCCTTTGCCGCCGGGGTAAAAAATGTAACTCCCGAAACAGTAAAAAATTATCTTGAAAATAATCTCAAAACACTATTTTCCCCTTGAAAAAAAAGGCCCCTTATTTCTATAATTGACTTTGGGAGGGACGGGGGAACTATGTTCAAAAAAGGCTTTGACAACGACCTATATCTTAAGCTTCAGAGCGAGACAATTCTTGCCAGGATAAAGGATTGCAACAGCGACAAGCTCTACTTGGAATTCGGCGGCAAAATCCTGTTTGACCTCCATGCCGCCCGGGTTCTGCCCGGTTTTGACCCCAATGTAAAGATGCACCTTCTGGCCAAGATGAAAGACTCTGTGGATGTCATCATGTGCATCTCTGCTCCCGACATCGAAAAGAAAAAAGTGCGGGCCGATTTCGGCATCACCTATGACTCTGATGTCATGAAGACTATCGATGATTTCAGAGCATGGGGAATCTCTGTAAAAGCAATTGTAATAACCAGGTACGACGGACAGCCGTCAGCCGATGCATTCAGGACCACCATGGAAAGCCGGGGTATGAAGGTTTATACACACAAGTTCACAAAGGGTTACCCCACCGATGTTGATCTGATTGTAAGCGAGCAGGGCTATGGAGCCAATCCGTACATAGAGACAGAGAAGCCTGTGGTTGTAGTCACCGGTCCTGGTCCTGGAAGCGGAAAGCTGGCCACCTGCCTTTCCCAGATGTACCACGAGCATAAGCGGGGAGTAAAGGCTGCCTATGCAAAGTTCGAAACATTCCCGATCTGGAACATCCCTCTGAACCATCCTGTGAACAGGGCCTACGAGGCTGCCACTGCAGAACTCAAGGATGTGAACATGATAGACCACTTCCATCTTGAGGCTTACAATATCAAGACAGTCAATTATAACCGGGATATCGAAGCATTCCCTATTGTCCAGCGGATTATCGAGAAGATCACCAACGCACCATCAGTATATAAATCCCCTACCGACATGGGTGTAAACCAGGCTGGAAACGCTATTGTGGATGACGAAGTTGTCCGTAAGGCTGCGGAGCAGGAAGTAATACGCCGGTACTTCCGCTATGCCTGCGAGCAGGCCCTTGGCCTGTGCAGCGCCGACACATTGCAGCGTGTAGAGCTTATCATGAAAGATATGGGGCTTAAGCAGGAGGACAGGAGCACTGTAGTTCCGGCCCGGGAGGCTGCCCAGATAGCAAAAGAGAGGAACAAGGGAAACCGGGGTATCTACAGCGGCGCTGCCATTGAACTGCCGGACGGCACTATTGTCACAGGCCATAACTCACCGCTTCTACATGCCGCATCCAGTGTTGTCCTCTCTGCCACCAAGAGGTTGGCTGGCATTCCTGACGAGGTGGAGCTTCTTCCAAGCACTATCCTCAAATCTTTGGCAGATTTCAAGGAAGATGTCCTTAAGAGTGCATCTGTAAGCCTGAATCTGGAGGAGACATTGATAGCCTTTGCCCTGGCTGCCGCCATAAATCCGACAGCAGCTTCTGCCCTTAAGAAGCTTAAGGAGCTGGAGGGGTGCGAGATCCACATGACCCATGTGCCATCTCCCGGTGATGCCGACGGACTGAGGAAGCTGGGCTTCCATTCCACCAGCGATGCTGAGTTTGCAACCAAGGCTCTCTACCGGCGGTAAATGTTACTTGCTATTAAACAATAATAAAAGTATAATATTTAAGATAGGCTAATACCTATATAAGGAGTTCTCAATGCAAAGCGTAGGAATCAATATTGGTTCTTCCAGCTTGAAGATAGCTTGCGTTGCAGACGGTAAGCTTCTGTGGGCAGAAAGCATTCCCCACGAGGGCAATTTCCACGATGCGGCAGAAAAAATATTATCAGCTCATCCAATTGAAAAAGGGGCAAGAGCATTGGCAACCGGAACAGAGGGACGTTTTCTCTTCTCTGTCAACAAGACTGTGGAGCCTCTCTGTATCGAGGAAGCTCTCAAGGAGCTCAAGCTCAAGGCAGATGCAATCGTCTCCCTGGGGGGTGAGGATCTGGTAGTCTACACCCTCAATGACGAGGGAAGAATCATAAACAACTTCTCCGGAAGCAAGTGTGCCTCCGGAACCGGAGAATTCTTCAAGCAGCAGCTGGCCCGTATGGACATGAAGCTTGAGGATGTGAACGGGGTTCCAGACACAGCCCGCATACTTGAGCTTTCAACCCGGTGCTCTGTATTCATGAAGAGCGACTGCACCCACAGGCTCAACAAGGGGGAGGCTACAAAAGAGGATATAGTACTTTCCCTCAGCAACGTGATGGCTGTGAAGGTCATCGACTTCCTCAAGAAAGCGAGAATAAGCAAAGGCAAGGTCATTCTTGTGGGAGGAATCACCAGGAACCGTCATATCATCCGGTTCATCAAGGAGAAGGCTCCTGATATCGAATTTATCATCCCGGAGGAGGCATCTTACTTTGAGGCACTTGGTGCAGCATATCTGGCAGAAAAAGATGGAAGTCCTATGCCGGAGCCAAGCAAGCTCATCACAAAGAACAAGGTAAGCTTCACCCACCTTGAGAGCCTTAAGACTCAGCTTTCCAAGGTCACCTACTTCCCTGCAAAGCATGGCAGGACAGTTGCAGGCAGAGAATACATACTGGGCGTGGACGGCGGTTCCACAACCACCAAAGCCTGCCTTATCGACATGGAGACAGACGAGATAACCGCATCCTTCTATGGCCGTACCCACGGCGATCCTGTGAAGGCTCTCAAGCAGTGTCTCCAGGAGATAAAGAAGCAGATCAAAGCCGATATCGGTGACGGCAAGATCAATATAACTCTTGCATCAACCACAGGCTCATCCCGGGAGATTCTGGGAGTGTTCCTGGAGACACCGGCTGTATACAATGAGATTATCGCCCACACCGAGGGAACCACATACTTCTCCAACGATGTGGACACTATCTTTGAGATAGGCGGTCAGGATGCAAAACGCAGGTACAGGATCCTTCCTTGAGGAATCTGCCTCCGGAGACCTTAACATAGCTCACGCATGGGAGATCGGGGACATTGCCCTTGAGGCAGAGAATCCCCTTAAGTTCGGCGAGCACTGCTCTGCCTTCATCAACTCAGATATCCGCAAGGCTATCCAGCAGGGTGCAACACGGGCCGACATCACAGCAGGTATTGTCACATCCATAGTCTCCAACTACCTTAACAGAGTTGTGGGCAACAGGACTGTGGGCAACAAGATATTCCTTCAGGGCGGTGTGGCCAAGAACAAGGCTATCCCTCTGGCATTCGCCCTCCTTCTGGGCAAGGAGATTCTGGTGCCGCCAGATCCTGAGCTCATGGGCTGCTTCGGCGTAGGTCTTCTGGCAAAGCAGAAGTTCAAGGAAGGACTTATTTCCAAG